>NZ_LUAZ01000027.1:0-70007 GCF_001647255.1 Cellulosimicrobium sp. I38E | reverse complement strand
GGCCCCGGGCGGGTCGTCAGCGCAAGATGTAGATCACGAAGAACAGCGCGATCCACACGACGTCGACGAAGTGCCAGTAGTAGGACGTCACGATGGCCGTCGTGGCCTCGTGGTGCCCGAAGTTCTTGGCCGAGAACGAGCGGCCGAGAAGGAACAGGAAGGCGATCAGGCCACCGACGACGTGGAGGCCGTGGAAGCCGGTCGTGATGTAGAAGACGGAGCCGTAGGGCGTCGAGGAGATCGAGACGCCGTGCTCGACGAGCTCGGCGTACTCGAAGATCTGACCGCCGATGAAGAACGCGCCCATGAGGAACGTGAGGGTCATCCACTCGTTCATCCCCCAGCGGTTCACCTGGAAGATCGATCCGGTGCGCACGGGCTGGAAGCGCTCGGCGGCCCACACGCCCATCTGGCACGTCACCGACGACAGCACCAGGACGGTCGTGTTGATCGCCGCGAAGGTCAGGTTGAGCTTGTCCGCTTGCAGGGCCCACTCGTCGGCGGGCATCACGGCGCGGACCGTGAAGTACATGGCGAAGAGGCCGGCGAAGAACATGAGCTCGCTGGCCAGCCACACGATCGTCCCGACCGAGACGGGGTTCGGTCGGTTGACGCTCACGTGCTGATGGGCGTGGGGGGCAGCCGTTGCGGTCGACACAGAAGCCATTATGGCCGACGAACGGGCCCTTCGCGGCACGCAGACGACCGCCCGGAGGCGGTGAATCTCACAATGTCTCCAGATCTTCCCACGGAGACCTGCACTTGGTGACGGATCGCTGCTAAGTGCCATGAAACTGGCACGCTCGCAGGCCCGGCCAGGGCCCTTGGTCCCGGGTCCTCCGCCGGTCGGCGCCGACACCGCGCGAGGGGGTGCTGCGATCGGCTGTGACGTGCCAAGATGCCAGTCGGGACGCGCGCGCCGCAGGCGTTCGGCGCGCGCCCTCCCGGACCACCCGAGGGAACCACGAAGGCGACGGTGACGACGATGACGACGACCGTGACGACGACGCACGGGGACACGAGCGTGACCCCGCGCGCGCCGCGCATCCTCCTCTACAGCGACGACGTGACGGTGCGCGAGCAGGTGCGCCTCGCCGTCGGGCGCCGGCTGGGTGCGGGTCAGCCGGACATCGAGTGGCTCGAGGTCGCGACCCCGGCCGCCGTCGTGACGTCCGCCGACGCGGGCGGGTGGGACCTGCTCGTCCTCGACGGTGAGGCGGACAAGGCCGGCGGCATGGGTCTGTGCCGCCAGCTCAAGAACGAGGTCTACCGCTGCCCGCCCGTCCTGGTCCTCACCGGCAGGCCGCAGGACGGTTGGCTAGCATCGTGGTCGCTCGCCGACGACGCGGTGCCGCGACCGTTCGACGCGGTCGCCCTCCAGCGTGCCGTCGTCGACCTGCTGCGTGCCGCCGGCACGCGGTAGCCGACAGGAGACCGACCAGCCGAAGGGCCACCCGTGACCGCCACCCCGCACCCCGCCGCCTCGACCACGAGCGACTCGACGGGCACGGGGCTCACGTGGCCCGGCCTGCTGACCGAGCTCGTCGCGGGGCACGACCTCGACGCCGACTCCACCGCCTGGGCGATGGACCAGGTGATGTCGGGCGAGGTGTCGCCCGTGCGGCTCGCGAGCTTCCTCGTGGCGCTGCGCGCGAAGGGTGAGACCGTCGCCGAGCTGACGGGCCTCGCGGACGCGATGCTGGCCCACGCGAGCCGGTTCACCGTGGACGGGCCGGCGGTCGACATCGTCGGCACGGGCGGGGACCGCGCGCACACGGTCAACATCTCGACGATGGCCTCGCTCGTCATCGCGGGAGCGGGCGTGCGGGTCGTCAAGCACGGCAACCGGGCCGCGACCTCGTCGTCGGGCGCGGCGGACGTGCTCGAGGAGCTGGGCATCCGGCTCGACCACGGGCCCGAGCGCGTGGCCCGCATCGTGCAGGAGGCGGGCATCACGTTCTGCTTCGCCATGGTCTTCCACCCGTCCATGCGCCACGCGGGCGTCGCGCGCAAGGAGCTCGGCATCCCGACGGCGTTCAACGTCCTCGGCCCGCTGACGAACCCCGCGCAGCCGCGTGCGGCCGCGATCGGTGTCGCGGACGCGCGCATGGCGCCGCTCATCGCCGGGGTGCTCGCGGGGCGCGGGACCTCGGCGCTCGTGTTCCGCGGCGACGACGGGCTCGACGAGCTCGCCGCGACGGGCGGGGCGACGGTGTGGGAGGTGCGCGACGGCGTCGTGACCGAGCAGCGGCTCGACCCGGTCGCCGACCTGGGCCTCGCGCCGGTCACGATCGCCGACCTGCGGGGCGGCGAGGCGGCGCACAACGCCGACGTGGCGCGACGCTTCCTGGCGGGCGAGCCAGGGCCGGTGCGGGAGACGGTGCTGCTCAACGCGGCAGCCGGGCTCGTCGCGGACGGCACGCTGCCCGGGACCTCGGAGGGCGCGCTCCCCGCGCGCCTGCGCGCCGCCTACGAGATCGCGGCGCGCAGCGTGGACACGGGCGCGGCCCGCGACGTCCTCGCGCGCTGGGCGGAGGCTGCGGCGCGGGACTGACCCTGCTGGACGAGCGGTCGGCGGTCGCCGGCCGCCTCGTCAGTCGTCGAGGCCGAGCGCGAACGCCTGCTCGAGGTCGACGTTGGAGTAGGCGCGGAACGCGATGAACGTCTCGGTGCGCACGACTCCCGGGACCTTGCTGATGCGGTCCGCGATGACGTCGGCGAGCTGGTCGTGCTCCTGGACCCGGACCATGGCGACCAGGTCCGCCTTGCCCGTGACCGAGTAGACCTCGCTGACGCCCTTGAGGTCGGCGACCTCGGACGCGACCTCGGGGATGCGAGCGGGGTCGGTGTCGATCAGGACGATGGCGGTCAGCATGGTTCCTCCGGGGTCGGGTCGTCGACTGGCGACCACTCTACGGTCACGCCGGGCGCCGCGTGCGCCAGGTCGGGGCGGTCGCCCGGACCGGCGTGGCGCGCGACGTCGCGGGCCGTGGCGGCGAGGTCGACGTGGGAGCCCGCCGAGCGGACCGGGCACGCCCACGGGCCGGAGACGTCGACGATCCGCACCCCGGGCTCCTGGAGCCACGACAGCAGGATCTCGGCCTCGTGGGGGTGGCTCGCCGGGGCGGGCGGCACGGGCGGTGCGACGGTCTCCGCCGTCGCGACGAGGGCGTCCACGAGGGGCCACGGGTCCGCGCCGGGGTCGCTCACCCCGGTCGCGGCCAGGCGGGCGTGGCGGACCACGACGATCTCCCACCCGCCGGTGTCCGTCGGGCGGGCGGCGACGAGCTCGGCGCACGCGGAGAGCGGAGCGAGTCGCTGGGCCCGCGCCGCGCCCGCGAGGAACGCCCGTAGGCGATGCGTGAGCTCGCCCGCCTGCTCGAACCGCTCGTCGCGCGAGAGCGCGACGATCCGGCGCCCGAGCTCCGCGACGACGTGCGACGGGTCGCCCTCGAACGCCTCTCGCACGCCGGTGGCGACGGCCGCGTACCCGGTGTCACGTGCGACGGTCGTGCACGGCGCCGAGCACCGCCCCATCTCCGCCAGGACGCACGCCGTCGCGCCGGGCGAGGCTACGACCGGGAGCCGGCGCGTGCACTGGCGCAGCGGGAACGCGTCGTGGAGGGCGTCGACGGCGGCCTGGGCCTGGTGCTTGGACGCGAACGGCCCGATGTGCGCCGCCGGGGCGCGGACGTCCCGCACGACGGACAGGCGGGGGTAGGTCTCGTCCGTGAGCCGAACCCAGGTCATGCGCTCGGGGTGGCGCGACCGCCGGTTGTAGCGCGGCGCGTGCTCCGCGATGAGGCGCAGCTCGCGCACCTGCGCCTCGAGCGGCGTCGCGCACACGACCGGGGTGACGGCGTGCGCGATGCGCACCATCTCGGTGATGCGGCTGCGCTTCTCGGAGCGGGTGAAGTAGGACCGGACGCGGCGCCGGATGGACGTCGACGTGCCGACGTAGAGCACCTCGTCCCCGGGCCCGCGGAAGAGGTAGACGCCGGGGGCGTCCGGGAGGTCGTCCGCGAGGTGCCGCTTGCGCCGCACGTCCTGGGGCACGGGGTCCGTCGCGCCGGCGAGGTCCTCGAGATGGGTGACCCCCAGCGGCCCGAGCCGCGCCAGGAGCGCATGCAGCACGTCCACCGTGGCGCGCGCGTCGGCGAGCGCGCGGTGCTCGGGCGTCACCGTGGCCCGGAACAGCGCGGCGAGGGTCGCGAGCTTGTGGTTGGGGGCCTCGTCGCGGGTGACGACGCGGCGTGCGAGCGGGACGGTGTCGAGCACCTGGTTCCCGGGCCACTCGTAGTCCGCCGCCCGGCACGCGGCCTTGAGGAACGAGATGTCGAACGGCGCGTTGTGCGCGACGAGCACGGCGCCGCGCGCGAACTCCAGGAAGCTCGGCAGCACGGCCTCGATGCGCGGGGCGGTCGCGACCATGGACGAGGTGATCCCCGTCAGGCGGGCCACGAAGGCCGGGACGGGAACGCCGGGGTCGACGAGCGTCTGGAACTCCCCGAGCACCTCGCCGCCGCGCACCTTCACGGCGCCGATCTCCGTGATCCCGGCCCCTGCGGGCGACCCGCCCGTGGTCTCCAGGTCGACGACGACGAACGTCACGTCGCGCAGCGGCGTCCCGAGGTCGTCGAGCGTGGGCTGGACGGGCACGCCTCGTGGCGCGGACCCCTCGCGCGAGGAGGCGAGGAGAGGTCCGGACGGCATGGCGGCGAGGTTAGCGACGGCCACCGACACGGCCGAGGCAGGGCGCGGCGGGGTCCTCGGTCGGGCACGGGCACGGCATAGGGTGGTGCCTCGGGGAATCGGGACGATCGGGGACGAAATGTCCGGTCGCGCTCCCGACGACCGGCGCGCGGGAGGGGCAGCGGATGGTGGCCGAGAGGTCGGACGAGGAAGGACCCGGGGGCGGCGTCCCGACGGCGGTGCGCGCGCTGCTGGTCGAGGCGGCGGCCGACGTGCTCGGCACGCTCGACCCGGTCCTCGTCCCCGTCGCCCTGCAACGCGTCAAGGCCTTCGCACCCCGCCGGCGGGCGTCGGCCGGTGCAGCGCCGTTGTGGCGCGCCCTGGTCGACGACGCCGGGTTCCGCCACGCCGTCGCCGCCGCCTGGTCGCGCGAGCACGGGAGCGCGACGGGTGCGTCGTCGGACCCCTCGGTCCCGGACGACCAGGGACCGCCCGACGACCTCACGCCGGCACCGCGGGCCGAGGCCGTGGCGGAACCGGGCGACGACGGCCCCACCGCGCCCGCCCTCGTCCGCGAGCGCGCCGCCGGTGCCTTCCTGCTGCGCCCGGACGGCTGGGAAGCGGCCGTGGAGCGCGCCCGCACGCTCGACACGACGCTGCACGCCGCACGCTCGGAGCGCAGCGAGGTCGCCCGGTTGCGTCGCGACCGCGACCGGCTGGCCGCGCAGGTCGAGGAGCTGAGGGCGCAGGCGCGCGACGCCGCCGTGCGCGCGGACGCCGCGACGGCGGAGCTCGCCGGCGCGCGCCGCACCGAGCGGCGGCTGCGGGCGGACGCCGACCGCGCGCGAGCCGAGGCCCGGGCGGCTCTCGAGGCGGCGTCGGCCGAGCGGGCGGAGGCGGACGGGGCCCTGCGCGACGCGCGGGAGGAGCGTCGCGCCGCGGGGGTCGAGCTCGCCCGGGCGCGCGCGGAGCGGGACGAGGCGCGGCGGGCGCGGACGTCGGCGGCCGACGCCGCGGCCGCACGCGCGCGGCTCCTGCTCGACACGGTGGTCGACGCCGCCGCCGGGCTGCGGCGCGAGCTCGCGCTGGGGCCTGCCACGACGACCCCGGCCGACGACGTCGCCGCGAGCCTGCCGGGCGCCGCCGCGCGACCGCGGCCCGGGTCGCGCGGGCGCGCGGCGGACGACCCCGCGCTGCTCGGCGACCTCCTCTCCGTCCCGCGCACCCACCTCGTCGTCGACGGCTACAACGTGACCAAGACCGGCTTCGGCGAGCTCACGCTCGCCGCGCAGCGCGACCGGCTCCTCAACGGGCTCCTGCGCGTCGCGGCGGGAGGCACCGAGGTCACGGTGTGCTTCGACGGCGCCGACGCCGCCGCCCGGCCGGTGCACGCCCCGCGCGGCGTGCGCGTGCTCTTCTCGTCGGGGGAGATCGCCGACGACCTCATCCGCCGCCTGGTCGCCGCCGAGCCCGCGGGTCGACCGGTCGTCGTCGTGACGAGCGACCGCGCGGTGTCGGACGACGTGCAGGCGATGGGCGCGGTGTGCGTCCCGGCGCAGGCGCTCCTCGCGCGGCTCGCGCGCCGCTGAGCGACGACGGCCCTCCCCGGCGGGTGCCGGGGAGGGCCGTGCGGGCGTCGTCGACGACGTCGAGCATCAGCGGACCGGGGCGGGCCCGTCCACGTAGATCGCCTCCACGTCGGCCGCGAAGTCCTTGAGCACCTCGCTGCGCTTCACCTTGAGCGACGGCGTGAGGTAGCCGTTCTCGACCGTGAAGTCGGTGGTGAGCACGGTGAACTTGCGGATGGACTCGGCCCGCGACACGGCCTGGTTGGCGCGCGTCACGGCGGCGTCGAGGGCGGCGAGGACGTCGGGGTCCTTGGCCGCATCCTCGATCGACATCGGCTCCTTGCCGTGCATGCTCGCCCAGCCCGGCAGCCCCTCGGGGTCGAGCGTGACGAGCGCGCCGATGAACGGCTTCTGGTCGCCGACGACGACGCACTGGGAGACCAGGGCGTGGGCGCGGATGCGGTCCTCGAGGACGGCGGGCGCGACGTTCTTGCCGCCCGCGGTCACGATGATCTCCTTCTTGCGGCCCGTGATGCGCAGGAACCCGTCCTCGTCGAGCGAGCCGAGGTCGCCCGTGCGGAACCAGCCGTCGACGAACGCGTCCGCCGTGGCCTGCTCGTTGTTGTGGTAGCCGCGGAAGATGTGGTCGCCCTTGAGCAGGATCTCGCCGTCCTCGGCGATGCGCGCCGCGCAGCCGGGGAGCTGCTCGCCGACGGTCCCGATCTTCGTGGTCGCGGGGCGGTTGACGCTCGTGGGCGCCGTCGACTCCGTGAGCCCGTAGCCCTCGAGGATGCGCACGCCGATGCCCCGGTAGAAGTGCCCCAGCCGCTCGCCGAGCGGCGCGCCGCCGGACACCGCGTACTTGGCGCGGCCGCCGAGCGCGTGGCGGAGCTTCTTGAACACGAGCGCGTCGGCGACCTTGTGCTGGAGGCGCAGCCCGATACCGGGGCCGGACGGCTCGTCGAGCGCGCGCGAGTACGCGATCGCCGTCGCGGCGGCCCAGTGGAAGATCTTCAGCTTGCCGCCCGCGGCGGCCTTCTGCTCGGACGAGTTGTAGACCTTCTCGAACACGCGCGGCACCGAGAGGATGTACGTCGGCTTGAAGGTGCCGAGGTCGTCGAGCAGCGTCTTCGTGTCGGGCGTGTGTCCCAGCACCGTTCCGCCGGCGACGACGAGCACGCCGATGAACCGCGCGAACACGTGCGCGAGCGGCATGAAGAGCAGCGTGCGACCGCCCGGCTCGCCGAACACCTCGGGCACCGCCTTCACGGCGTTGACCGTGAGCGAGTAGAAGTTCTGGTGCGTGAGCTCCGCGCCCTTGGGGCGCCCGGTCGTGCCCGACGTGTAGATGATCGTGGCGACGTCGGCGAGGTTCGCCAGGCCGCGCCGGCGCTCGATCTCGGCGTCCTCCACCGCGGCACCGTCGGCCGTGAGGGTCGCGATCGCTCCGGAGTCGATGGCGAGGACGTCGCCGAGCGCGGGCACCTGGTCGCGCACCTCGCCGACGGTCGCGGCGTGCGCCTCGGTCTCGACGACGAGCAGCCGGACGTCGGCGTCCGAGAGGATCCACTGCACCTGCTCGGCGCTCGACGTCTCGTAGAGCGGCACCGGAACGGCGCCGGCCGCCCACGTGGCCCAGTCGAGGAGCGTCCACTCGTAGCGCGTGCGCGACATGATGCCCACGTGGTCACCCGGCTGGATGCCGCGCGCGACGAGCCCCTTCGCCACGGCGACGACCTCGGCGTCGAACCCGCGGGCGCTGAGGGCCTGCCACGCACCGTCGGTGCCGACGCGGCGCTCGACCATCGGCGCCGCCGGGTCGGCCGCGACGCGGCTCGCGAGCAGGTCGTTGAGGTTCTTCGAGGGATCGACTTCGACGATCCGTGGGGCGCTGATCTCGTCCATTCTGGCTCCAGTGGCAGTAGTCGACGGTGGGAGAACCCTACCCAGTGGCGGTGTGTGCCCGGGACCTGTCGATGTCGGTAGGCTTCAGGTGCTGTGCGCTGCTTGCGCAACGTTTCGCGCGGGCGCGGAGTTCCGGCAGGACGACCCGGGCGCGGGGTCGCGAGCCGTCGTCGTGCGTCGCCCGTGCGCGGGCAGCACTCGCAGCGTGAGGCTTCCAGTCAGCGGTTCATCAGCGGTTACCGAGCGAGTGAGGACGGGACATGCACGCCATCGGTGTGGACATCGGCGGGACGAAGATCGCGGCCGGGGTCGTCGACGAGAAGGGCGAGATCCTCGTCCAGACGCGCCGCGACACCGAGCCCGACGACGTCGCGAGCATCGACCGTGCCATCGCCGACGTGTATGCCGAGCTGACCGCCGAGCACGAGGTGGGTGCCATGGGACTGGCCGCGGCCGGCTTCGTCAGCCCCGACCGCACGTCCGTGCTCTTCGCGCCGAACATCGCGTGGCGCGAGTACCCCCTCGCGAGGAACGTGCGCGAGCTCATCGGGGACACCGACGTGCCGATCGTCGTCGAGAACGACGCGAACGCGGCGGGCTGGGCGGAGTTCCAGTTCGGCGTCGGCCGCGACGCGACCGACATGCTCATGCTCACGGTCGGGACCGGACTCGGTGGTGCGATCGTCGTGGACCGCGAGCTCGTGCGCGGCAAGTGGGGCGTCGCCGCCGA
The DNA here is from genome assembly GCF_001647255.1 of Cellulosimicrobium sp. I38E. Lineage (NCBI taxonomy): Bacteria > Bacillati > Actinomycetota > Actinomycetes > Micrococcales > Promicromonosporaceae > Cellulosimicrobium > Cellulosimicrobium sp. I38E. Next base: position 61,112 of record NZ_LUAZ01000027.1, on the reverse strand, counting down.
GGTGGGGCACATGCGCGTGGTCCCGGGCGGGCACTACTGCGGCTGCGGCCACGAGGGCTGCTGGGAGCAGTACGCGTCCGGGCGCGCCCTGGTGCGCGACGGGCAGAACGCGCTCATCGCCCAGCCGGACCGCGCGACGCGCCTCCTGGAGATCTGCGGCGGCGACCCGGACAAGCTCAACGGCCCCCAGATCACCCAGGCTGCGCAGGAGGGCGACGACCTCGCGGTCGAGCTGCTCGCCAACCTCGGCCGCTGGATCGGCGAGGGCGCGGCCTCGGTGACGGCGCTGCTCGACCCCGAGCTCATCGTGATCGGCGGCGGCGTCGGCGCGGCCGGCGACCTGCTGCTCCAGCCCGTGCGCCGCGCGTTCGCGGACCAGCTCTCCGCGCGCGGCCACCGCCCCGAGGCGCGCATCGAGCTCGCCGAGCACGGCAACGAGGCCGGGATCGTCGGCGCGGCGGACCTCGCGCGCCGCTGAGCCTCCGTCGACGGCCGCGGACCGGCGACCATCCGGTCCTGGAGGGGCCCGGGCGTCAGACGACGGCGCCCGGGCCCTCGTCGTCGTCGTCCCGGCGGTGGGGCATGCGCCAGAGCAGGATCGCGAGCCCGGCGAGGAACGCCCCGCCGCCCACCTGCGCGACGATCACCGGGTACGGACGCACCACGACGAGCACGACCAGCAGCAGGATCGGCACGCCGACGACCAGGGCCCACGCCATGGTGAGGAGCGGGTCGCGGCCGAGCACGAGCGGCGGGTCGGGCGGCACGAAGTGGCTCTCGGCCTCCTCGAGGTCCTCGACCTCCGGCGTCGTCGGCCAGTCGCGGGGACCGCTGGTGCGGACCCACGGCGCGACCGGCACCGACCCGAGCACGTCGCGGCCGTCGCGCGGAGACGGCGCGGGCCCGTCCGGAGCGTCGGCGGGCCCTTCTTCGTCCTCGGGGCTGCGCCCGGCGTCGCGGTCGAGGTCGGACAGGTCGGAGAGCTCGGCCACGATGCCGGCCCACTGCGCGTCGACGTCGAGGGCCGGCTCGTGCGGCGCGTCGTCCTGCCGGGCACCCTCGTCGTCGGGACCGGCGCGCTCCGGGCCCCGCGACGCGTCGTCGGGCGTGGGGTCGGGTGCGTCGTCGGGCTGCGGGGAGTCCGGCTGGGCGTTCGGTGCGGCCATAGGAATCACTCTAGAGTCGGATGCACGTCCCGCGCCGGGACCCCGCGAGGAGGAACGTTGTTCTACTGGTTCATGAAGCAGGTGATGGTCGGCCCGATCCTGCGGGTCCTGTACCGTCCCTGGACGCGGGGCGTCGAGCACGTGCCGGACGAGGGGGGTGCGATCCTCGCGAGCAACCACCTCGCGGTCATCGACTCCTTCATCCTGCCGCTCGTCCTCGACCGCAAGGTGCAGTTCCTCGGCAAGTCCGACTACTTCACGGGCACGGGGGTCAAGGGGCGCCTGACGGCCGGGTTCATGCGGGGCGTCGGCACGATCCCCGTCGACCGGGCCGGGGGCAAGGCGAGCGAGGCCGCGCTCGAGACCGGCCTGCGCGTCCTGCGCGAGGGGGACCTGTTCGGCATCTACCCCGAGGGCACGCGCAGCCCGGACGGTCGGCTGTACCGCGGCAAGACGGGCGTCGCACGCCTCGCGCTCGAGTCGGGCGCGCCCGTGGTGCCGGTCGCGATGGTGGGCACGAACATCGCCCAGCCGATCGGCAAGGTCATCCCCAAGCCCATGCGCATCGGGGTCGTCATCGGGGAGCCGCTCGACTTCTCGCGGTACCGCGGCATGGAGAACGACCGCTTCATCCTGCGCGCCGTCGCCGACGAGATCCAGTACGCGATCATGCGGTTGTCCGGCCAGGAGTACGTCGACATCTACGCCGCGACGGCCAAGGCGCGGCTCGCCGCGGGGCACACCGAGTCCGAGGAGGCGGGCGGCGCGCCCGGCGGCCGCCCGGCTCCCGACGTCCAGGTCCCGGAACCGCCGCCGGAGCCCGGCGCGACGTCAGTAGACTGAGCGACGGCCGGTCGCGCAGTGCTCGTGGTGCCCCTCGCGGGGTTCGTGCCCGCCGCCGTCGCCGCCACCCCGCCGGACCGCGTCCGTCCGGCCAGGATCCGTCCTACGAGAGGTTCTGAGTTCACATGTCGGTTCGTCGCGTCGCCCTCCTCACCGCGGGCGGTTTCGCCCCGTGCCTGTCCTCCGCCGTCGGGGGTCTCATCGAGCGGTACACGGAGCTCGACCCGGAGATCGAGATCATCGCCTACCAGTACGGCTACCACGGCCTGCTGACCGGCACGACGATCGTGGTGGACGAGGAGGGTCGCAAGCAGGCCGGCATCCTGCACCGCTTCGGCGGGTCGCCGATCGGCAACTCGCGCGTCAAGCTCACCAACGCGGCCGACTGCGTCAAGCGCGGCCTCGTCGAGGAGGGTCAGGACCCGCTGCAGGTCGCCGCGGAGCAGCTCAAGGCGGACGGCGTCGACGTCCTGCACACGATCGGCGGCGACGACACGAACACGACCGCGGCCGACCTCGCCGCGTACCTCCACGAGAACGGCTACGAGCTCACCGTCGTGGGCCTGCCGAAGACCATCGACAACGACGTGATCCCGATCCGTCAGTCGCTCGGCGCGTGGACCGCGGCCGAGGAGGCCGCGGGCTTCGCGGCGAACGTCATCGGCGAGCACCGCTCGGGCCCGCGCATGCTCATCGTGCACGAGGTCATGGGACGGCACTGCGGGTGGCTCACCGCCGCGTCCGCGGCCGAGTACCGCAAGTGGCTCGACGCGCAGGAGTGGGCCCCGGCCCTCGGCCTGTCGCGCGAGCGCTGGGACGTCCACGCCGTCTTCCTGCCGGAGCTCGCGCTCGACATCGACGCCGAGGCCGAGCGCCTCAAGGCGATCATGGACGAGCAGGGGAACGTCAACATCTTCCTGTCCGAGGGCGCCGGCATGCACGAGATCGTCGCGCAGCTCGAGGCGGCCGGCGAGGAGGTCCAGCGCGACCCGTTCGGCCACGTCAAGCTCGACACCGTCAACCCGGGCCAGTGGTTCGCCAAGCAGTTCGCCGACAAGCTGGGCGCCGAGAAGGTCATGGTCCAGAAGTCCGGCTACTTCTCGCGCGCCGCGGCCGCGAACGCCGAGGACCTGCGCCTCATCAAGTCGATGACCGACCTCGCGGTCGAGTGCGCGCTGCGCGGAGAGTCCGGCGTCATCGGGCACGACGAGGAGAACGGCGACCGCCTGCGCGCGATCGAGTTCCCGCGCATCGCCGGCGGCAAGGCGTTCGACGTCACGCAGCAGTGGTTCGGCGAGCTCCTCGAGGGCATCGGCCAGCCGCTCGTCGCCGCGGCACCCGCCGCGCACTGACCCGGGCAGCGGGATGACCACCACGAGCGAGCCGGGGACCGACGCCGGGCTCGACCACTTCCGCACGCTCGTCGCGCTCCAGCAGCCGACGTGGCCGGACGAGGCGGCGCTCGACGCCGTCCGGGACCGGCTCGCGGCCTCCGCGCCGCTCGTGGTGCCCGCCGCGGCCGACACGCTGCGCTCCCGCCTGGCCGCGGCCGGGCGGGGCGAGGCGTTCCTCCTCCAAGGGGGAGACTGCGCCGAGACGTTCGCCGAGGCGAACGCCGACCGCATCCGCAACAAGATCCGCACGATCCTCCAGATGGCGGTCATCCTCACGCACGGGGCGAGCATGCCCGTCGTGAAGATGGGCCGCATGGCCGGGCAGTACGCGAAGCCGCGCAGCTCCGACTCGGAGACGCGCGACGGCGTGACGCTGCCCGCGTACCGCGGCGACATGATCAACGGCCACGCGTTCACCCCCGAGGCGCGTGTGCCCGACCCGGAGCGCCTCGTCCAGGCGTACCAGATCTCGTCGGCCACGTGGAACGTCGTGCGGGCCTTCACGACCGGCGGGTTCGCCGACCTGCGCCAGGTCCACGAGTGGAACCGCGGGTTCATGCGCAATCCCGCCTACGCGCGCTACGAGCAGACGGCGTCGGAGATCGACCGCGCGATCCGCTTCATGGACGCGTGCGGCGCCGACTTCGACGCCCTGCGCACGGTCGAGTTCTTCGTGAGCCACGAGGCCCTCGTCCTGGACTACGAGCGCGCGCTCACGCGCCGCGACACGCGCACGGGCGACGCGTACGACACGTCGGCCCACTTCCTGTGGATCGGCGAGCGCACGCGCCAGCTCGACGGCGCGCACGTCGACTTCCTGTCGCGCGTCGCGAACCCGATCGGCGTCAAGCTCGGGCCGACCACGACGCCCGACGTCGCGCTCGAGCTCGCGCGCCGGCTCAACCCCGACGACGTCGAGGGTCGCCTCACGTTCGTCACGCGCATGGGCGCGGGGAACGTCCGCGACGCGCTGCCGCCGCTCGTCGAGGCCGTGTCCCAGGCCGGCGTGCCCGTCACGTGGGTCACCGACCCGATGCACGGCAACACCATCACGTCCGCGAGCGGCTACAAGACGCGCCGCTTCGACGACGTGCTCGACGAGGTCCGCGGGTTCTTCGAGGTGCACCGTGCCGCGGGCACCGTCCCGGGCGGGCTGCACGTCGAGCTCACGGGCGACGACGTCACCGAGGTGCTGGGTGGCAGCGAGGAGATCGACGACGCAGGCCTGGCCCTGCGTTACGAGACGCTCGTCGACCCGCGGCTCAACCACCAGCAGTCGCTGGAGATGGCCTTCCAGGTCGCGGAGATGCTGCGCCGTTGAGGGACTGCCGCTGAGGGACTGCCGCTGAGGACCGCAGCTGAGGACGCCGCTGCCGGTCGCCGTCGCGTCAGAAGACGTTGATGACGATCGTCGAGCCCTTGGGCGCGGTGCGGCCGTCCCCGCCCGGCGGGTCCTGGGCGTAGACGATGTTGAGCGGGCTGATGCCCTGCGGGTGGCGGACCTCGACCTCGAAGCCCGCGTCGCGCAGGGCCTTCTCGGCCGCCTTGACGTTGGTGCCGTAGGTGTCGGGCACCTCGACGAGCGGGGGGCCGAGCGAGACGACGACGTTCACCGTGTCCGTCCGGTGCGCGTCGCTGCCCTGCTCGGGGTCCTGGCGGATCACGAGACCCGCGGCGACGGACTCGGAGTACTCCTCGGTGACCGCGGGCTCGAGGCCCTGGTCCTCCAGGGCCTTGATCGCGGCGTCCTTCTGGGAGCCTGTGACCTGCGGGACGACGACGGGCGCCGGGCCGGACGAGACCGTGAGCACGACGGGAACGTCGTGCCGGATCGTGGCGCCCTCCTCGATCGGGTTGCCGTCGCCGTCCGTGACCGCCATGACCTGGCCCTCCGGGACCTCGTCGTGCGCCTTCGCGACGGGATCGCCGACCGTCAGGTCCGCGCCCTCCAGCGCGGACGTGGCGTCCACCTGCGTGGCGCCCACGAGGCCGGTCGGCACCGTGAGCATCCGGACGCCCTTCGAGACGACGAGCTGGACGCTCCCGTCCTTGCGCACCGGCTCGCCGGACGGAGGGTCGGTCTCGACGACGGCGCCCTCGGGCACGGTGTCGTCGTAGCGCTCCTCGACCGTGTGGTCGAGGTTCGCGCCGTCGAGGATCGCTGCGGCCTCGGTGCGGGACACCTCGACGAGGCCGTCGGGGACCTGCGTGTACGCGCCCGGGCCGGACGAGAACCACCAGGCCGCGCCGCCACCGACGCCCGCGAGGACGAGCAGCACGACCAGCGACCAGACGAGGGCACGGCCCCGGCCGCGGCCTCGGGCCGTGGCCGGGGGAGTCGGAGGCGGTGGCGGGCCCGGCCGTGTCGTCGGGGCGACGACGTGCCCCACGGCGAGCGGCTCCGTGAGGCCGGCGGCCTCACGGTCCTGGAGGCTGAGCGCGGCGAGGGGCGCCGTCGCCGCCGCACGGTGCTCCGCCGTCGGGCCGGGTTCCGCGCCTCGGGCGGGGTGGACGACGCCCGCGGCCGCGGGCGGCTCGACGCGCCGCTCGAGGTCGGCCGGGTCGAGCGCCGCCCGGACCGAGCGGACGAGCGCGAGGGCGGCGCCGGCGTCGGCCGGGCGGTCCGCGGGGTCGCGCGCGGCGAGCGCGCACAGCAGGTCGTCGACCTCCGGCGGGATCCACGGGGCGACGTCCGAGGGCGGCGGCACGTCGTTGTTGACGTGCTGGAACGCGACCTGGATGGGCGTCGTGCCGGTGTGCGGGACCGTGCCCAGCAGCATCTCGTAGGCGAGGATCCCCACGGCGTAGACGTCGGTCCGCGCGTCGCACGCGCCCGTCGCGATGAGCTCGGGGGAGAGGTAGGCGACGGTCCCGAGGATGGTGCCGGTCGTCGTCGCCGTGACCTCGTTGACCGCGCGCGCGAGCCCGAAGTCGGTGACCTTGAGCCGCCCCTCGGTGTCGACCAGCACGTTCTCCGGCTTGATGTCGCGGTGCACCAGCCCGGCGCGGTGGGCGGCGGCGAGAGCGTCGAGGACGTCCTCGAGCACGTCGAGCGTGCGGCCGAGCGGCAGCGTGCGCTCCGTGAGCATCGCGCGGCGCAGGTTCGAGCCCGCCACGTACTCCATCGTGAGGTAGCTCGTGTCGCCGTCGAGCCCCTGGTCGTACACGGCGACGAGACCGGGGTGCGTGAGGCGGGCCGCCGCGCGCGCCTCACGGCGGAAGCGCGAGACGAAGTCGGCGCCCGACGCGCCCTCGGCGAGGTGGGCGTGCATGACCTTGAGCGCGACCTCGCGCTCGAGCCGCCGGTCGACGGCCAGGTAGACCGTCGCCATGCCGCCTCGCGCGATGCGCGAGACGACCTCGTACCGCCCGTCGACCAGGCGGCCGACGAGGGGATCGGTCGTCACGGTGGCCACGGGGAGAGTCTAGGTGGCCGGGCGTCGCGATCCGGTGAGCGCGGGCGCGCACGGCGTGGTCGTCGTGTGGAGGCACGCCGTAGGCTTGCCCGGTGACCGACCGTGACCCCAGCCCCCGCCCGACCCTCGACGACCTGGTCGGCGAGTGGCTGACCCTCCCCGACGTCGCCGAGGCGCTCGGCACGGACGTCGGCAAGGTGCGCCGGATCGTCCAGGAGCGCCGCGTCGTCGGCGTGAAGCGCGGCGAGCGGACGACGTTCCAGATCCCCGCTCGGTTCCTCGTGCCGCTGCACCTCGTCGACCCGGCGAACGCCGGCCGTCCGGACGAGAGCGGCCGCGTCGGCGTCCTGTCGAGCCTCCAGGGCACGATCGTCGTGCTCACCGACGCCGGCTTCGACGACGCCGAGATCCTCGAGTGGCTGTTCGCGCCGCACGCCGAGCTGGGGGAGCCGCCGTTCGACACGCTCCTGAGCGGCCACAAGGCGCGCGTGCGGCGCGTCGCGCAGTCCGAGCTCTGACCCGCTCGTCCGACGCGCTCGGCCGACCTGCCCCACCCGGCGTCAGGCGGTGCGCTCGACGGCGGCCCGCGCGAGCAGCCCGAGCATCGCGGCCCCGGGCTCGTCGAGCCCCGCACCGGCGAGGGCCGACGACGCCCGGTCGGTGAGCTCGGCGATGAGCGACTCCACGGCGTCGCGCGCACCGGTCTCGACGAGCACGGCGCGCAGCTCCTCGACCGTGCCCGCGTCGAGGTCCGGGTCGCCCAGGTGCGTGAGCAGGAGGTCGCGCTGCGCGGGCGTCGCCGCGGCGAGCGCGCGCACGACGAGCACCGTGCGCTTGCCCTCGCGCAGGTCGTCGCCCGCGGGCTTGCCCGTGACGCGCGCATCCCCGAACACGCCGAGCACGTCGTCGCGGAGCTGGAACGCCTCGCCCACGGGCAGCCCGAACGCGCTCGTCGCGGCGACGGCGGCCTCGTCAGCCCCGGCGAGCGCGGCGCCGAGCGCGATCGGGTGCTCGACGCTGTAGCGCGCCGACTTCGACCGGATCACGGCCCGCGCGCGCTGCTCGTCGGCCGCGGGGTCGTCGCCCCACGGCAGCACCTGCGCCTGCACGTCGAGGTACTGCCCCACGATCACCTCGGTCTGCATGCGCCCGAACACGACGCGCGACCGCGTCGCGACGTCGGCGGGGAGGGCGTCGAGCGCGTCGCCCAGCTCGCGGTGGCTCGCGATGAGCGCGAGGTCTCCGAGCAGGATCGCCGTGTTCTCGCCGTACCGGTCGGCGTCGCCCGACCAGCCGAGCGCGCGGTGCCGTGCCCCGAACGCGCGGTGCGCGGTCGGGTGCCCGCGCCGCGTGTCGGACGCGTCCATGACGTCGTCGTGGAAGAGCGCCGCGGCCTGGAACAGCTCGAGCGCCGCACCTGCGCGGAGCACGACGTCGCGATGCGGGCCGTCCGGGTCGCCGCCGTGCGCACGCCAGGACCAGTAGCAGAAGGCGGCGCGCAGGCGCTTGCCCCCGGCGACCAGCTCGTCCGTCGCGTCGGCGAGCGGGTCCGCGTCGGGGTGCGTGGAGGTGAGCTCGTCGCGCAGCGCGGCGGTCGTGACGTGCAGGGCCTCGTCGACCCCGGCGCGCACGCCCTCCCGGTCGACGAGGGCGATCGGGCTCGGGTCGGAGACGCTCGGGGTGGCCTCCGGGGCGAGGGGCTCGGGCGAGGACGAGGTCGGCAGCGACGGGTTCGGCACGGGGGCAGCCTATGCGGTGCGGTCGCCCCGGGGCGTCGTACCACGGTCTGAGCCCTCAGCCGGCCGCGACCTGCCCGCTGATCGTCACCAGGCGCTCGGTCTCGTCGTCGAACACGCCGACGGCCAGCGACTCGGTGGGGGACTCGGGCGCCGGTGTCCGGACGAACGTCGTGAGGGACGTGAGCGCGCTCGGGACGCTGGAGGGCGACACCTCGAACCCGGCGGCGCCGAGCGCGTCGGTGTAGTAGGCGGTGAGGGCCTCGACGGGCTCCTCCGAGCGCAGGTTGAGGGTGACGTCGACGAGCGTGCCGTCCTCCGTTGGCCTGGCCGAGCTCGCGAGCACCTGGGCGCCCGGGGGGACCGTGACGAGCTCCGCCGGGAAGCCCTCCACGAGGTCGCCGACCGCCGACGCGGCGTCGTAGTCGGGCAGCGGCGTGCCCGGGACCCCGGCCGCCTCGGACGCGGGGGACTCCGGCGTGCCGCGAGGCCCGGCGGCCCCCTGGACGTCGTCCAGGTCGGACCGGCAGCCCGCGAGCGTCGTGCCGAGCATCGCCACGACGAGGACGACGGCAGCAGCACGAGCGGACGGGTCCGCTCGACGCGCGCGGGCTCGGTTTCGTGGTGGCACGCGCACACCGTAGTCACCCGGGCGTCCGCGAGCCACCACCGCCCCCGGGGGTGGACCACAGGGCGCGTTCCGGGGCGTCGCCGGACGACGGGCGTCCACAGGCGTCCGCGCGCTCTCCCCGCGCGGCCCCGGGACGGGCTGGGATGGGCGCATGACCACCCTGATCCGGGCCCAGGGCCCGCGCGAGCTCCTCGCCTTCGTCCCCTACCGGCTCGGCTACCGGCCGCAGGACAGCGTCGTCCTCGTCGGGCTGCGCCCGCCGCGCGGCCGGATCGGCCTCGTCGTCCGGGTCGACGTGACCGACGTCGCCGACCTCGAGCACGGCCCGCAGCTCGCGCGGTCCGTCGTCGGACACCTCGCCGCGGACGGCGCGGAACGGGTCGTCCTCGTCGTCTACACGGACGCCCCGCTGCGGTCCGGCGGCGCCGAGGCCGCCGTCGCGAGGGCCGCGGTCGAGCACTGCCGCGAGGCCGTCGAGCCGCACCACGGCCCGGTGGACGTCTGGGTCGTGGCGCCGAGCGGCTGGTACGCGCTCGACTGCGTCGAGGACGAGTGCTGCCCGCCGGGCGGGCGCCCGCTGCGCGAGCTCGAGTCGAGCGAGGTGGGCGCGCACATGGTCCTCGCCGGGGCGGCGCTCGCGGACTCGCGGGAGGAGGCGCTGCGGATCCCGCGCGCGGGTGCCGACGAGCGGCGGCGTGCGGCGCGTGCCGCGCGGCGGGTCCGGGACCGCGCCCGCGGGGGCGGCCCGACCGACGCCTGGGCCGGCCTGGACCCCGTCGCCCGCCGGGTCGAGAGCCTGGCCGAGTGGAACGCGGCGGTCGCCCGCGCGGCGCAGCACGAACGGGACCGTGCAGGGGGCCAGGCGCCCCAGGCGCAGACCGGGGCGGGACTGCCTCCGGCCACGGTCCTGGGCCGGCTCGCGGCCGGGCTCGAGGCCGTCCCGGTGCGCGACGCCGTGCTCGTCTCGCTCGTGCCCGCGACGGGCGACCTCGCGGACCACACGGTGCGCGGCGGCGACGTCGACGCCGGGACGGCACGCGCGATCGCGTCGATCGTCGACCCGGCAACGGGTCTGGCGCCCGACCCGGCCGTCACGGGACCGGCCCGCGCCGTGCTGGAGGCAGTCGTGGCGCACGCCCCGCGCGGGAGCACCGCGCCGGCGCTCACGCTCCTCGCGCTGATCGCCTGGTGGCACGGGGACGGCGGCCGGGCGGGACGCCGGCTCGACGAGGCGCTCGCGGAGGACCCGACGTACCGGCTCGCCCTCCTGCTGTCGAGCGCGCTCGACGCCGGTGTGCCGCCGGGCTGGATCCGCGCCGACGTGTGAGCCGCGGCGCGCGGGTTCGGGTAGGTTCGACCGCAACACGACCTGCGGTCGCCGCCCGCGGCCGGCCGCGCCCACGAGCCGTTCCGGAGGACACATGAGCGTCGTCGTCGCGCACCTGAGCACGCCCGAGGGTCGCGAGGCTCTCGACAGCGCGGCCACCGAGGCGGTCCGGCGCGGCACCGAGCTCGTGGTCGTGGTCACGGAGGGCTCGACGTCGACGCCCGAGCTCGCCGCCGCGCACGAGGACGACCTGCGCCGGGTCGAGGAGCGGCTCGAGGGGACGGGGACGACGCTGCGGCGTGAGCAGGGGACGTCCGACCTCGCCGACGACCTCGTGAGCGCGGCCGAGCGCGCCTCCGCGGACCTCATCGTCATCGGCCTGCGCCGCCGCAGCCCGGTCGGCAAGCTCATCCTCGGGTCGAACGCGCAGCGCATCCTGCTCGACGCGCCCTGCCCGGTGCTGGCCGTCAAGCCCGAGCGCGCCGCGGGGGCCTGAGCAGGGAATCTTCGCGGGTGCCCGGCCGTTGTACAGGCCAGGACCCGGGTGACGGACGTCGCCGAGACGTGGTGTGCGGGACCGCCGAGCGGCGGTCAGGTCCGACCTCACCCCGTGTCGCGGCGTCCGGTGCACGGATCGCCGGTACAATATAGGTATCCGCTAGAGCCCGACGACTCACCGTGAGAGTCCACGAGAAGCCCGCACTTCACGGTTCACGTCCCCGCTCCGGCGGCCCTACCGCCCCCCATGATTGCCGAAAGGTCGGTTTGTGGCGCCCTCAACCCCGATTTCCGCACTCCCGCGAGAGTTCGAGCACCCCGCCCTGCAGGAGCTCCTGCGGCGCGGCAGCGCGAACGGTCGCGTCGACGCCGAGAGCTTCCGCACCGCGTGCGAGCAGGCCGCCGTCAACGACGCCAAGCGGCTGAAGGCGGTCTTCCGCGCGCTCGCAGGCGCCGGCGTCGAGGTCGACATCCCGACCACGACGAAGGTCGCCGCGGCGGCGTCGCCGCGCAGCACGACGACGGCGCGCACCAAGCCCGCAGCGGCGAAGTCGACGACGCGTCGCGCGACGACCGCCACCCAGGCCGCCCCGGCGGCCGAGGGCGACGCCGCCGAGGCCGCGCCGTCCACCGGACCCGCGAAGCCCGCCGCCCGCAAGACCGCGGCGAAGGCCCCGGCCAAGGCGAAGGCGACGCCCGCGCGCGCCAAGAAGAAGGACGACGACGAGGACGACGCCGAGGTCGAGGTCGAGGACCTCGAGATCGACGTGACCGATGACGAGGAGGACGCGGCCGCGGACTCGGGCGCGAAGAAGCCCGCCGCCGGCGCCGCGGCCGAGGAGCCCGAGGAGACGGGCTTCGTCGTGTCGGACGCCGACGAGGACGACGCGCCGGTCCAGCAGGTCGTCACCGCCGGTGCGACGGCCGACCCGGTCAAGGACTACCTCAAGCAGATCGGCAAGGTCGCGCTCCTGAACGCGGAGCAGGAGGTCGAGCTCGCGAAGCGGATCGAGGCCGGCCTGTTCGCGGAGGAGAAGCTCGCGGCCGAGGGTGACGACCTGGACCGCAAGCTCAAGCGTGAGCTGCAGTGGATCGCGCACGACGGCAAGCGCGCGAAGAACCACCTGCTCGAGGCGAACCTGCGTCTGGTGGTGTCGCTGGCCAAGCGGTACACGGGCCGCGGCATGCTGTTCCTGGACCTGATCCAGGAGGGCAACCTCGGTCTGATCCGTGCGGTCGAGAAGTTCGACTACACCAAGGGCTACAAGTTCTCGACGTACGCGACGTGGTGGATCCGGCAGGCGATCACGCGCGCGATGGCGGACCAGGCGCGCACCATCCGTATCCCGGTGCACATGGTCGAGGTCATCAACAAGCTCGCGCGCGTGCAGCGCCAGATGCTGCAGGACCTGGGCCGTGAGCCCACGCCCGAGGAGCTCGCCAAGGAGCTTGACATGACCCCGGAGAAGGTCGTCGAGGTCCAGAAGTACGGTCGCGAGCCCATCTCGCTGCACACGCCCCTCGGCGAGGACGGCGACAGCGAGTTCGGCGACCTCATCGAGGACTCCGAGGCGATCGTCCCGGCCGACGCCGTGAGCTTCACGCTCCTCCAGGAGCAGCTCCACCAGGTGCTCGACACCCTCAGCGAGCGCGAGGCGGGCGTCGTCTCGATGCGGTTCGGCCTGTCCGACGGGCAGCCCAAGACGCTCGACGAGATCGGCAAGGTCTACGGCGTGACGCGCGAGCGCATCCGGCAGATCGAGTCGAAGACCATGTCGAAGCTGCGGCACCCGAGCCGCTCGCAGGTCCTGCGCGACTACCTCGACTGACGTCCCGCCCTCGGGCGGCCGGCCCCCAGCGGCCCGGCCGCCCCTGGCGGGAGCCGTCGAGACGCACGAAGGCCCCGAGGAGATCTCCTCGGGGCCTTCGTCGTGTCGTCGTCTGTCGGCCGCCGGACCGGGCGGTGGAGCCGGTCCTCCTGCCCCCGCTCGGGGCGGCGGTGCGAGCGGCGCGTCAGCGCGCGCCGTGCTCCGCGAGCAGCTTGTCGGTCTCGTCCTGGATGGACGTCGCGAGGTCGGTGTAGGCGTCGGCGTGCGCCCGCGCGTGGTGGCCGCAGAACAGCAGCTCACCGCTCGGCAGGACCACGCGGACGTACGCCTGGGCCCCGCAGCGGTCGCAGCGATCGGCCGCGGTCAGCGGTTCGGTGGTGGTCGTCGTAGCAGTCACATGAACATCAAACCATCCGCTCCTGAAGATTCGTCCCCCGCGGGCCCCTGGTTCGCTACCCGCGAAGCGCCTCGGGTCGTGCCAGGCCCGCGCGGTCCGTGCCGCCCCGCGCCCGGGGCCGGAGCTGCGCGCCCGCGGCGGGGGAGCGCAAGGGTGTGGGCGCGCTCGTCTAGGCTTGCGGCCGTGACGACCACCTCCGCTGAGTCCAGCTACACCGCTCGGCACCTGTCCGTGCTCGAGGGTCTCGAGGCCGTGCGCAAGCGCCCCGGCATGTACATCGGGACCACCGACTCGCGCGGCCTCATGCACTGCCTGTGGGAGATCATCGACAACTCGGTCGACGAGGCGCTCGCGGGCAACTGCTCGAAGATCCGGGTGGTGCTCCACGCCGACACCTCCGTGACGGTCGAGGACGACGGCCGCGGCATCCCCGTGGACATCGAGCCCAAGACCGGCCTGTCGGGCGTCGAGGTCGTCTTCACCAAGCTGCACGCGGGCGGCAAGTTCGGCGGAGGCTCGTACACCGCGTCGGGCGGCCTCCACGGCGTCGGGGCCTCCGTCGTGAACGCGCTGTCCTCGCGCCTCGACGTCGAGGTGGACCGCGGCGGAAAGACGCACCGCATGACGTTCCACCGGGGCGAGCCCGGCATCTTCACGGACCCGAAGACGGGCCCGACGCCGGACGCCCCGTTCGAGCCGTTCGTGTCGGGTTCCGAGCTCGCGGTCGTGGGCAAGACGAAGCGCGGCGTCACCGGCACGCGCGTGCGCTACTGGGCGGACCGCCAGATCTTCCTCAAGACCGCCGTCTTCTCCTACGACGAGCTCGTCACGCGCGTGCGCCAGACGACGTTCCTCGTCCCCGGCCTCGAGATCACCGTGCGCGACGAGCGCGGCGTGCCCGGCACACCGGGGGAGTCCGGGCCGCACGAGGAGACGTTCGTGCACACAGGCGGGTCGGTCGACTTCGTCGACTTCCTCGCGCCCGACACGCCCGTCACCGCGACGTGGCACCTCACGGGCTCGGGGTCGTTCACGGAGACCGTGCCGGTGCTCGACGACCGTGGCCACATGACGCCGCAGGCCGTGCAGCGCGACTGCGAGGTCGACGTCGCGCTGCGCTGGGGCACGGGGTACGAGACCGAGGTCCGCAGCTTCGTCAACATCATCGCGACGCCCAAGGGCGGCTCCCACCTCGGTGGGTTCGAGCAGGGCCTGCTCAAGGTGCTGCGCAAGTCCGTCGAGACGAACGCGCGCCGCCTCAAGGTCTCGACCAAGGACGCGTCCGAGCGCATCGAGAAGGACGACGTCCTCGCGGGCCTGACCGCTGTCGTGACCGTCCGCCTCGCGGAGCCGCAGTTCGAGGGCCAGACCAAGGAGGTCCTCGGCACCGCGCCCGTGCGCGGCATCGTGTCGCGCGTGGTGGAGAAGGAGCTGAACGCGCTCCTCACGTCGACCAAGCGCGACGAGAAGACGCAGGCCGCGCTGCTGCTCGACAAGGTCGTGGCGGAGATGCGGGCGCGCATCACCGCGCGCAAGCAGAAGGAGATCTCGCGCCGCAAGAACGCGCTCGAGACGTCGTCCCTGCCGGCCAAGCTCGTCGACTGCCGCAGCGACGACGTCGAGCGCAGCGAGCTGTTCATCGTCGAGGGCGACAGCGCGCTCGGCACCGCGCGCCTCGCGCGCAGCTCCGACTTCCAGGCGCTCCTGCCCATCCGCGGCAAGATCCTCAACGTGCAGAAGGCGTCCGTGAGCGACATGCTCCGCAACGCCGAGTGCACCGCGATCATCCAGGTGCTCGGCGCCGGTTCCGGGCGGTCGTTCGACCTGGAGGCCGCGCGCTACGGCAAGATCGTGCTCATGACGGACGCCGACGTCGACGGCGCCCACATCCGTACGCTGCTGCTCACGCTCTTCTACCGGTACATGAAGCCGCTCGTCGAGGCGGGTCGCGTGTTCGCGGCGGTGCCGCCGCTGCACCGCATCGAGGTCATCGGCGCCGGCCGCCGCAAGAACGAGTACATCTACACGTACTCCGAGGCCGAGCTCGCCGCGACCCTCAAGAAGCTCGACAAGGCCGGGCGCCGCTACAAGGACGACATCCAGCGGTACAAGGGCCTGGGGGAGATGGACGCGGACCAGCTCGCCGAGACGACGATGGACCCGCGCCACCGCACCCTGCGCCGCGTCACGGCCGAGCACGCCGAGGCGGCGGAGCGCGTGTTCGAGCTGCTCATGGGCAGCGACGTCGCGCCGCGCAAGGAGTTCATCGTCGCGGGGGCGGCCGAGCTGGACCACGCCCGCATCGACGTCTGACGGTGACCACCGGACAGGACGCGCGCCGGCCCGACGAGGCCGACGTCGCGCGCCGTCTGCGTCGTGTGGTCCTGGTCGTCGCGGCGCTCAACCTGGCGTACTTCGTCGTCGAGCTGTCCGTCGCGCTCGCGGCCGGATCGGTGTCGCTGCTCGCCGACAGCGTGGACTTCCTCGAGGACACGGCGATCAACCTGCTCATCGCCGTCGCGCTGGGCTTCCCCCTCGCGCGGCGCGCCGTGCTGGGCAAGGTCATGGCGCTGCTCATCCTCGGACCCGCCCTCTTCGCGGCCTGGGAGGCCGTGCAGCGCTTCGGCGACCCGACGGCGCCCCAGGTCGTGCCGCTCGTCCTCGCCTCGCTCGGGGCGATCGTCGTCAACGGCGTGTGCGCGTGGCTCCTGGTGCGTGTGCGGCACCACGGCGGGTCGCTCAGCCGGGCCGCGTTCCTCTCGGCGCGCAACGACGTCCTCGTGAACGTCGCCGTCATCGCGATGGGCCTCGTGACCGCCTGGACGGGCTCGGGCTGGCCGGACCTCGTGCTCGGGTGCGGCATCATCCTCCTCGCCTTCCACTCCGCCTACGAGGTCTGGGAGGTCAGCGAGGAGGAACGGCTCGCCGCCAAGGCCGTCGCCGGGGAGGAGATCGGGTGACGTCGCGTCGTCCGACAGGCGGGCGCCCGGGCGCGCCCCACCGGGCGCTCCGTACGCTGGCGTCGTGACCCTCCGAACATTCCGCGGGACCCCCGCACGCCCGCGCACCGCACTGACCGCCGTCCTGCTCACCGCGGGCCTGCTGGCCGGGTGCTCGTCGACCGACGAGCCCGAGACCGACGCCACGACGTCGACCGCGAGCGAGGAGACGAGCGCGCCCGCCGACGACGCGACGGACGACGTGACGGACGAGGCGTCCGACGACGAGTCCGGCGACACCGACGACGCTCCGGAGCTCTCCTACGAGGGCCGCGCCGGCACGACCGCGCTCGACCTGCTGCTCGAGGCCGACCCGTCCGCCCAGGTGACCGGCGAGGGCGAGAACGCGTTCGTCACGGCGATCGACGGCGTCGCCGCCGACCCGGACAGCGAGTTCTGGGCGCTGTACGTCAACGGCGAGATGGCTACGGTGGGAGCAGGATCCCTCGAGACCGAGGACGGGGACGAGATCACGTGGAAGCTCGAGACCTTCACCTCGTGACGCGCTCGGAGAGCACGGCGCTGCGCTGGTGGCGCCCCGCGCTCGTCGTCGCGCTCGCGGCGCTCGCCGTCGTCTGGCGGCTCGTGCGCGCCGACCTCGGCGCGCCGCCGAACCTCGAGCTCGTCACCGCGGCGACGTTCGCGGCGACGATCCTGCTGCGCTCGCGCTGGGCCTTCGTCGTGCCGCTCGCCGTGACGGTCGTGTCCGACGTCGTGCTCGGCAACACGGCGATCGCGCTGTTCACCTGGAGCGCGTGGCTCGTCGTCGGGCTGGGCTCGCTGCTCGCACGGAACACGACCGGCTGGCGCCGCGTCGGCGCGGGCGCGGCGTTCGGGGTCGCGGGCTCGCTGTGGTTCTTCGCGTGGACCAACTTCGGCGTCTGGCTCCAGGGTCGCGGCGTCTGGTACCCGGCCGGCGTCGACGGTCTCGTCGCGAGCTATGTCGCGGGCCTGCCGTTCCTGCGCACCATGCTCGTGGGCAATCTCGTGCTGGTGCCGCTCGTCGCGGCGGGCACGCTGCTCGTGGACCGGCTCGAGGCCTCGCACGGGATGGTCGCAGCCCGACCCGCCTGAGCCGCGCGGTAGCGTGGTCGTGCCGGCTGGCCGCACGGGCTGAACCGGCGACCGGCTCGGCCGGGCAGGAGGAGGACACCCATGGCGGGACACCGGATCTTCGGGATGAGCTTCGCGAGCATCTACCCGCTCTACGTGACCAAGGTGGAGCGCAAGGGGCGCACGACGGACGAGCTCGACCAGGTCATCCGCTGGCTCACCGGCTACGACGACGCCGGGCTGGCGCAAGCGATCGCGGACGAGATCACGCTCGAGGAGTTCTTCGACCGGGCGCCTGCGTGGAACCCGAACGCCTCGCTCATCACCGGGGTGATCTGCGGCGTCCGCGTCGAAGACATCGAGGACCCGCTCATGCAGAAGGTCCGCTACCTCGACAAGCTCGTCGACGAGGTCGCACGGGGCAAGAAGATGACGTCGATCCTGCGCGGCGAGACGGCGGCCGCCTCCTAGGCGGCCGCGCTCAGTCGAGCTGCTCGGCGATCCCGACGATGATCCCGCCCGGGCCGCGCAGGTAGCAGAGCCGGTAGACGTCCTCGTACTGGACGATCTCTCCCATCACCTCCCCGCCGTGCGGCCCGAGGCGCCGCACCGTGTCGTGGATGTCGTCGACGGCGAACATCACTCGGTGCAGGCCCAGCACGTTCGGCGGGGCGGTGCGCAGGCCGAGGTCGAGCGGCGCGGGCGCGTGGTACCGCGTGAGCTCGAGGCGCCCGTGGCTGTCGGGGACGCGCATCATCGCGATCTCCGAGCGCAGGCCGTCGAGCCCGACGACGCGCTCCGCCCACCGCCCCTCGATCGTCATCCGGTCCTCGAGCTCCATGCCGAGCTCGGCGAAGAACGCGATGGCCGCGTCGAGGTCGTCGACCACGACGGCCACGTTGTCGAGTCGCTGGATCGTCATGCGGTGCTTCCTCTGTTCGTGGGGACGGTGGCGTCCTGTCGCCGGGTCACGCGTCGCGCTCGACACCGCGTCCCGGCTCGCTCATGTCGCCCGTCCCGGGCATGCCGTCGGCGAGGCCGTAGCGCAGCAGGACCGTGCCCGTCGGGCTGGGCGCGGGCGGCTCGAGGAGCGTGAGTTTGGTGGGGACGGCACCGCCGTCGAACACGGTCTTGCCCGTCCCGAGCACGATGGGGTGCACCCACAGGTCGAGCCGGTCGAACAGCCTCTCCCGCAGCAGCGTCTGCACCAGGTCGAGGCTGCCGACGACCTTGACGTGCTCGTGCCGGTCGCGCACCTCGCGCACCGCCGCAGGCAGGTCCGGGCCGAGCAACGTCGACCCGGCCCACGACAGGTCCGGCGTGCCGCGCGACGCCACGTACTTGGGTATGCGATTGAACAGCGTTGCGAAGTCGTCGTCCTGCCCGCCCTCCTGGAACGGCCAGTACGACGCGAAGATGTCGTACGTGCGCCGACCGAGCAGCAGCGCGTCCGTGCCCTCGTACGCCGCGGCGATCTGCGCCCCCGCGACGTCGTCGAGCAACGGTGCCTGCCACCCGCCGAACGCGAACCCGCCCTCCGGGTCCTCCTCCGGCCCGCCGGGCGCCTGCCCGACGAGGTCGAGGGTCGTGAACAGCTCGATCTCGATGGATCCCATGGTCGTCTCCAGGTCGGCTCGCCGTCTCGGTCCAGGGGTAGACCGCGGGGCGCCGCGGAAGTCATCGAGCAGGAGAGCGAGCGACGGCTGCGCCGACGTGGCGCACCCCACAACGCCCGGTTGGAACGGCGGGCATCCGCCGAGCGTCCTACGCTCAAGGACGCGGGAGTGGGCGGCACCAGCCGTCGCCCCTGCCCGGCGCGGTCGCACCGGCGGTCACGTCCCCCGGTCGTCTCGTCGCTGAGCCGGGCGCTCGCGCGTCCGGCCGTCTGGAGCTCGTGTGTCAGGTAACGCCACCGTCAGGTTCACCAACGTCGCGCTGCTGTCCGTCACCAGCCGGCTTCCCGCCGGCGTGCGGACGTCTGCCGAGGTGCAGGAGCGTCTCGCTCCGGCCCTGCGACGGCTGCGCCTGCCGTGCACGCTGCTGCAACGCGTGGCGGGCGTGCACGAGCGGCGCGCCTGGACCGCGCAGGAGGACGTCGACGCCGCCACGGTCGCCGCGGGGCAGGAGGCGCTGCGCGCCGCCGGGGTGGACCCGAGCGACGTCGGGCTCCTGATCAACACGTCGGTCACGCGCAAGCACCTCGAGCCGTCGGTCGCGGTGCGGCTGCACCACGGGCTCGACCTGCCGTCGTCCGCCACCAACTTCGACGTCGCCAACGCGTGCCTCGGCTTCATCAACGGCATGAGCCTCGCCGCGGGCATGATCGAGTCCGGCCAGATCCGCTACGCGGTCGTCGTGGACGGCGAGGATGCCGACGTCATCCATGACCGCACGATCGAGCGGCTGCTGCGCGACGACCGCGACCGCGACGACTTCATGCAGGAGTTCGCCTCGCTCACACTCGGCTCCGGCTCGGCCGCCGCCGTGCTGGGCCGCGCCGACGAGCACCCGCGCGCCCACCGCGTGCTCGGGGGCGTCACCCGCGCCGCCACGCGGTTCCACGACCTGTGCGTGGGCAGCACCGAGGGCATGTTCACCGACGCCAAGGCGCTGCTCGAGGGCGGCCTCGAGCTCGTCGTGGACGCCTGGAAGGACGCCGTCGCCGACTGGGACTGGTCGTCCATGGACCGGTACGTCACGCACCAGGTCTCGCGCGTGCACACGGACGCGATCGTCGAGGCGGTGGGCCTGAACCCCTCCCGCGTGCCCGTCACCTACGACCGGCTCGGCAACGTGGGGCCGGCGTCCGTGCCGATCACGCTCGTCGAGGAGCAGGACACGCTCAGGGCTGGCGACCGCGTGCTGCTCATGGGCGTGGGCTCCGGCATCAACACGGCGATGCTGGAGCTGGCCTGGTGAGCGGGCCCGCCCTCACGCCCGCGACCGATCCCCTCCTGCGCCCCGCCGGCACCGTCCCGCACGGGCTGCCGGGCCTGGACCCGCGGTACAGCCACGTGCTGCGCGACGCCCGGGGCGCGACCTGGCACTACCTTGACACGGGTCCTGAGCTCGCTCGGCACGGCGTCGCACCCGTCGGCACGGTGCTGGCCGTGCACGGCAACCCCACGTGGTCCTACCTGTGGCGGGGTCTCGTCACCGACTCCGTGGCCGCCGCCCAGGGTGGCGGAGTGGCGTGGCGCGTCGTCGCCGTCGACCAGCTCGAGATGGGGTTCTCCGCCCGCACGGGCGAGCACCGCCCGCTCGCCCGCCGCGTCGCCGACCTGGGCGCCTTTACCGACGCCCTGGGTCTCGTCGGGCCCGTCGTCACCCTCGGCCACGACTGGGGCGGCGTCGTCTCCCTCGGCTGGGCCGTCGACCACCCCGACCTCCTCGCCGGCGTCGCGCTGCTCAACACGGCCGTGCACCAGCCCGACGGCGCCCCGGTGCCCGCGCCACTGCGCCTCGCGCTCGCCGGACCCGTGCACCGGCTCGGCACCCGCACGACGCCCGCCTTCCTCGACACGACGCTCGCCCTGGCGCGCCCGCGCCTGCCAGCCGACGTCGCCAAGGCCTACCGGCTGCCCTACCGCGCCGCGCACGACCGCGACGGGATCGAGGGCTTCGTCGCCGACATCCCTGTGAACGCCGCGCACCCCAGCGCGCCCGAGCTCGACCGCATCGCCGCCGGCGTCACGCGGCTCCGCGTGCCCGCCGTGCTGCTGTGGGGACCGCACGACCCGGTGTTCTCCGACCGCTATCTCGACGACCTCGTGCGCCGGCTGCCGCACGCGCACGTGCACCGGTTCGCGGACGCGGGCCATCTCGTCGCCGAGGACGCCGACTGGACGCCTGCCGTTCTCGGGTGGCTCGGGGACGACGTGCTGTCCGGTGTCGTTGCCGACGGTGCTGAGCGGGGTACCGCCGCGCCGTTCGTGCCGCTGTGGGCGGGGCTCGACGCGCGCGCGGGGGACGACGCGCCCGCGGTGCTGGACATGGCGGCGACCGATGCCGACGGGTCTGCCCGGGTCGTGAGCTGGCGGGCGCTGGACCGGCAGGTGCGGCGGGTGGCGGCAGGGCTGCACGCGATCGGGGTGCGCCGGGGCGACCGGGTGTCGCTGCTGGTGGAACCTGGTCCCACGCTGACCGCGCTGGTCTACGCGTGCCTGCGGATCGGGGCCGTCGTGGTGGTCGCCGACGCCGGGCTGGGGGTCCGCGGGCTCACCCGCGCCCAGCGCGGGGCGTGGCCGCGGTTCGTCGTCGCGCAGACCAAGGGACTGGCCGCGGCACGCGCGCTAGGCTGGCCCGGCGTGCGGATCTCGGCCGACCCGCTCGCGCCCGCGGTCCGTCGTGCGCTGGGCGTGACGCACGAGCTCGTCGACGTCGCGCGCGCCGGGGAGGGCGCGACGCTGCCGCCCGAGCCCGGCCCCGACGACGAGGCCGCCGTGCTGTTCACGTCCGGGTCCACGGGCCCGGCGAAGGGCGTCGTGTACTCCCACGCCCGCCTCTCCGCGCTGCGGGACACGCTCGCCGAGCACTTCGACGTCGGCCCCGACACCGGGCTCGTCACGGGCTTCGCCCCGTTCGCGCTGCTCGGCCCCGCGCTCGGCACCCGGTCGGTGACGCCGCGCATGGACGTCTCCTCGCCGCGCACGCTCACCGCCCGGGCCGTCGCCGACGCCGTGCGCGCGTCGGACGCGCGCATCGTGTTCCTCTCGCCCGCCGCGATCCTCAACGTGGTCGCGACCGCCGACGCGCTCGACGCCGCCGACCGCACCGCCCTCGCGCGCGTGCGCACGTTCCTCTCCACGGGCGCGCCGATCTCGGCCGAGCTGCTCGGCTCCGCCGCCGAGCTCATGCCCGCCGCCACCCCGCACACCCCGTACGGGATGACGGAGTGCCTCCTGGTCACGGACGTCACGCTCGACGGCATCCGCGACGCCGCCGCGGCCCCCGACGCCGGAGTGTGCGTCGGTCGCCCCGTGCCCGGCGCGGAGGTGCTCGTCAGCGCGCTCGACGACGACGGCGCCGCGACCGGCACGCCGTCGGCCGCGCCCGGCGTGCTCGGGGAGGTCCTCGTGCGGGCCGGGCACCTCAAGGAGCGCTACGACCGCCTGTGGCTCACCGACCTGGCCGCCGAACGCGGCACCCCGCCCGGGCACTGGCACCGCACCGGCGACGTCGGGCACCTCGACGCGGAGGGTCGCCTGTGGATCGAGGGGCGGCTCGGGCACGTGCTCCGCACTACCGACGGTCCGTTGGCACCCGTGGGTCCGGAGCAGCACGTGGAGCGGGCGGAGCAGGTGCGGCGGGCCGCCGTCGTCGGCGTCGGACCCGCGGGCCGGCAGCAGACGGTCGCGGTGGTCGAGACCGTGCCCGGCACCCGGCGACCCGGGCTGGCGCCCGAGGCGCTGACCGCCGCCGTGCGCGCTGCGTCGCCTGTGGCGCTCGCAGCCGTGCTCGTCGTGCCGCGCATGCCCACCGACGTGCGGCACAACTCCAAGATCGACCGGACGCGCCTCGCCGCCTGGGCGGACGGCGTCCTCGCCGGCGGGCGGGTGGGGCAGCCGTGACCGTGCTCGTGACCGGGGCGTCGGGACTGCTCGGAGGCGCCGTCGCCCGTGCGCTCGTGGCTCGCGGCGACGAAGTCCGCACGCTCCAGCGTCGAGCCTCCGGCGTGCCGGGCGCGAAGGACGTCCAAGGGTCCGTGACCGATCCGTCCGCCGTCGCGCGCGCCGTCGAGGGCGTCGAGGCGGTCGTGCACCTCGCGGCCAAGGTGTCGCTCGCGGGCGAGCCCGCGGAGTTCCGCGCCGTGAACGTCGAGGGCACGGGCGCGCTCCTCGACGCGGCCGAGAGCGCCGGGGTCGAGCGGTTCGTGCAGGTGTCCTCGCCGTCCGTGGCCCACCTGGGCTCGTCCCTGGTCGGGGCGGGCACGACGCCGGCCGACCCCCGGCACGCGCGCGGCGAGTACGCGCGCACGAAGGCGGCGGCCGAGCTGCTCGCGCTAGGCCGGGACCGCCGTCGGCGGCCGGACGGGTCGGGCGGGACCGGGCCGAGCGTCGTCGCCGTGCGCCCGCACATCGTCTGGGGGCCAGGCGACACCCAGCTCGTCGAGCGGGTGCTCGAGCGGGCCGCAGGCGGGCGCCTGCCCCTGCTGGGGCACGGCGCGGCGCTCATCGACACGCTCTACGTGGACAACGCCGCGGACGGCATCCTCGCCGCGCTCGACCGTGCCCACCACGTGCACGGCCGCGCGTACGTGCTGACCAACGGCGAGCCGCGCACCGTCGCCGACCTGCTCACGGGCATCTGCCGGGCGGGCGGCGTCGAGCCACCGCGGTGGCGCGTACCGGCCGGGGTCGCGCGCGCCGCGGGCAGCCTGGTCGAGGCCGTCTGGCGTGTACGTCCGGGCGCCGACGAGCCACCGATGACGCGGTTCCTCGCCGAGCAGCTGTCGACCGCGCACTGGTTCGATCAGCGGGCCACCCGCCGCGACCTGCGCTGGTGCCCCGCCGTGAGCGTCGACGAAGGGCTGCGGCGCCTGGCCGCGCACTACGGCGGCACGGCCGCTTGACGCTGGTGTGTTGTCCCCGGGTGCAGTGGAGGTGGTGTGTCCCGCGTTCCGTGGAGTCGGATTACTGGATTCTTGTGCCACCTGACCCTGTAGGAGGGCCTCGTGGGACGTCGTGGATATCCGCCGGAGTTCCGGCGCAAGGTGTTGTACCTGCTCGAGTCGGGCCGCAAGGTCGCGGACATCGCTCGCGATCTCGAGATCAGCGACCAGACGATCTACGCCTGGCGGCGACGGGACCGCATCGACAATGGTCCAGAGCCGGGCCTGACCAGCGGTGAGGAGGCAGAGCTGGTTGCGGCCAGGAAGCGGATCGCCGAGCTTGAAACCGAGCTGGCGGTCCACCGGCGCGCGAGCGAGTTTTGGGGACAGTGGTGCCCTCAAGAGGCGGTTCGAAGCGATCGTGGTGGTGGCCAGTGAAGGGCTGCCGGTTCGGCCGGCAGTACAGGTCCTTGGCTGCTCGGAGTCCGGCTACTACGCCTCCCTGGTGCCGGGCCCCCTCGGTCCGACACGCGCGACGCGCCCTGCTGACCGAGACCATCCGCACCATCCACACCGCCTCGCGCGGCGTCTACGGCGCCCGGCGGGTGCACGCCGAGCTGACCAAGGGCCACGGCATCCAGGTCTGGCACGGCACGGTGGAGATGCTCATGGCCCGTGCTGGCCTCAAGGGCGTGGGCGGGGGTCCGAAGTGGTGTCGCGCCCGGCCCGACCTCATCTCCACCGACCTCGTCGATCGGCAATTCGCCCGCGATGGCGTGAACGAGTCGTGGGACTGACATCACCGAGCACCCCACCCGTGAGGGCAAGGTATACTGCACCGTCGTGCTCGACTTCTGCTCGCGGCGCGTGGTCGGGTGGTCGATCGACTCAGCGCCGACCGCAGCCCTGGTCACCAACGCGCTCGGCATGGCCATCGAGAACCGCCGGCCACCGGCCGGGACGATCATTCATTCCGACACGGAGTCCAGTTCGGTTGCTGAGCCTTCACCACGCGAGCGAAGGCATCTGGCCTCGTGCCCTCTATGGGATCGATCGGCCACTGCTACGACAACGCCGTCATCGAGAGCTTCTGGTCGAGCATGCAGGTCGAACTCCTGGACCGGCGTCGATGGCGTACCCGCCTGGAACTAGCGAACGCGATCTTCGAGTACCTCGATTTCTTCCACAACCGCCAGCGCCGCCACTCCGCGCTCGGATGGCTGACGCCCGTAGAGTTCGAGAACACAGTAACGATCACCGTGGCCTAGATTCCAGCAATCCGACTCCACGGAAGCCGGGGCACACCAGAGCCTCCATCCGACCCGGGGCGCGACAGATAGCCTCGGACACGAGAAATCACCGCAACGACCGAGGACGGCATGAGCGCGCGCATCACGCAGCAAGAGATCGAGAACCGACTGTGGGACGCCGCGGACGAGTTGCGGGTGGCGATGCCGGAGGCGCAGTACTCCTCGGTGATCTTCCCGTTGATGTTCTGGAAGTACCTCTCGGACACGTGGGATCACCAGCACGAACTGTTCCTCGCCGAGAACGAAGGGCTTGAAGGTCTGACGGAGGACGAGGCGCGGGAGATCGAGTACCGCGATTACCAGTCCTTCGAGATCCCGTTGATCAACCGGGGCAAGGTCGGCGAGGTGCGCGCATCGTGGTCGGCGATCCTCGCGACGGTCACCCAGCCGGGCCTCGGCGCCCGGGTGCGCGCGTCCCTCCAGGCGATCGAGACGGCGAACCCGTCCCGGTTCTCGAAGATCTTCGGGTCGATGACGTGGACGTCCGCGGAGGTGCTGAGCGCCGAGGTCCTGACCGGCGTGATGCAGGCGATGGATCGCGTGCCGGCGATGCACGAGGGCAACATGTCGCACGACGTCCTCGGCGGAGCGTACGAGTACCTGCTCAAGCGGTTCTCTGACGGGTCCGGCACGCGGGCAGGGCAGTTCTTCACGCCACGCGAGGTCGTCGAACTCATCGTCGCCCTGCTCGACCCGCGCAACTTCGAGTCGGTGTACGACCCGACGTGCGGGTCGGGCGGCATGCTCATCGCGGCGGCGAACCTGCTCAAGGAGCACGGCGGCCGCGGCTACACCCTGCATTTGTACGGGCAGGAGGCTGTCGCCGACACCGCCGGTGTGGCCCGCATGAATCTGTTCATGCACAACCTCACGCAGTTCGACGTCGAGGTCGGCGACACCCTGAAGAACCCGGTGTTCAAGCAGCCCGACGGGTCCGTCGCGAAGTTCGATGTGATCGTCGCCAACCCGCCCTACTCGCTCAAATGGACCCCGTGGACCCGCGACGTGCGCGCGCTCGGTGGCGTCGCACCGCGTTCGACGGCGGACTGGGCGTTCGTGCAGCACATGATCGCGTCCATGAAGCCGCACTCGGGGCGCGCGGGCGTCGTGCTCCCGCACGGCGTGCTGTTCCGCGGTGGCCAGGAGGCCGCGATCCGGCAGCGGGTCGTCGAGGACGACCTGCTCGAGGCAGTCATCGGCCTGCCCGCGAACCTCTTCTACTCGACGTCGATCCCGACCTGCATCCTCGTCTTCCGCGCCCCCGGCACCAAAGCGGAGGAGCGCCGCAACGGCGCCCTGTTCGTCGACGCGTCCGAGCGGTTCGTCAAGGGCAAGAACCGCAACAGCCTCACCGCCGCTGACGTCGCTGACATCGTCACCACGTACCACTCCGCGTTCGACGACGACGGGCAGCCCGTCGACCCCGACGGTGAGGGCGGTGTCCAGGCCCGGTTCGTGCCGGCCGGGGAGATCAAGGGCAACGGGTTCGACCTCAACATCGGACGCTACCTCAAGCAGGCCGCCGCCGAACAGGCCGACCTCGGCACGGTCATCGAGGCGTACAACCTCGCCCGCGCCGAGAGGCAGAAGGCGGAGGAGCGGATGCTCGCGGTGCTCGCGGAGGCGGGGATCGGCGGTTTCGATGAGTAAGGGCTACGCGACTCGACTGCTCGCCGACCTGATGTACCTCGACGTTGAGCGTGAGCCAATGACTGGTGGTCGCACCTACCGTCTCGCGGGCGTGCTGAACGCGGGACAGGGCCTTGTCGGCAAGGGGGAGTTCGATGGCGGCGACACGGAGTACGCCGCCATGAACGTGCTCCGTGAAGGCCAGGTGGTCATGCGAAAGCTCACCGCGTGGGAAGGTCCGATCACGGTGGTGCCCGCCGAGTACGACGGGTTCGTGGTGAGCGGCGAGTTCCCGACGTTTACTCTCAGGAATGACATCGCGCCGGAGTGGTTTCGGCTGGTGTGCCAGTCGCCGCGCCTCTGGGCCCAGATGAAGAGCCGCGTCGTCGGAACGGTCCAGCGCCGCAAACGCCTCAACCCGGACCAACTTCTGGCGATCGAGCTCCCGGTGCCGCCCTTGTCGGTGCAGCAGCGGATAGCCGACGTCGTCGGCACAGTCGACGATCAGATCGCCGCACTCGATGCCGAGGCCGCTCGGCTCTCGGACGTGCTGCGGGCTCGTCGGGCTGAGGTGATGGCGGATCCGGGCGTCCCGGAAGTCCGAGCCGATGCTGCGTTCGCCATCCTATTGGGACGCCAGCGATCGCCGCAGCGCGCGAGTGGTCCGTCGATGACTAAGTACCTGCGTTCGGCCAACGTTGGCTACGGGACTCTGGACCTTGACGATGTCATGCAGATGGACTTTGACCAGCGTGAGCAAGAGACATTCGGGCTTCGGGACGGCGACGTCCTGGTTTCCGAAGGCAGCGCCAGCGAGAAGGCAGTTGGCATGCCCGCGATGTGGCGGGCTGAGCTTACGGGCCCCGTCTGTTTCCAGAACACGTTGCTGCGTTACCGTGCGATTGATGGCGTCAGCAGTTCTGGGTTCACACACCACTGGTGCCTCTGGGCATACGAGGCGGGCAGGTTCCGTGATGCTGCGGGTGGGACGAACATCAAGCACATCGGGTCTACCCGCGCTGGCGCCATGCCTGTTCGACTTCCTGACATCTCGCAACAGGAACTGATCGTCAGAGAACTCGACGCGTTCGCCGACGTCCAGGTCGCTGCTCGTGCGGAGTCAGAGGGCCTCCGTGCCGTGCGCTCGTCGCTCCTGTCGGCCCTGTTGAGCCGTGAGATCGAGATCAACGTGGCAGAGGAGGTTGTCTGATGGCCAAGGGCATCCGGGAGCGCGAGTTTCAGAACCGGCTCATCGAATGGTCGCTGCCGCTCGGGTGGCAGTACACGCCAGGCCGGAAGCTGCCGCGCGCGAACACGCAGACGGTTCTTGAGCCGTACCTGCGCGATGCCGTTGTGAGGCTCAACGCGGACGTGATCGACGAATTCGACGTCGACGAGGTCGTCGGGAAGGTCGTCGCCACGGTCAACGCCGTCGAGGGCGGGCTGGTCGCAGCGAACGAGCGGGTGCTGCGCCTGCTAGGCGGCAGCGAGGAGTTCCGCAGCGCCGACGGTCGGTGGGTGCCGCTGCGGTTCGTCGATCTGGACGATCCGGCGTCGAACACCCTGTTGGTCTCGGATGAGGTGACGATCTCGGTGCCGGGGCAGAAGCCGCGGCGGTTCGATGTCGTGCACTGGGTCAACGGGCTGCCGGTCGTCGTCACGGAGATCAAGGCGCCGACGTCGGACTCGACGTGGCGGACTGCCGCGACGGAGATCAACGACGTGTATGCGGCGGAGTACCCGTGGTTCTTCACGCCGAACGTGTTCTGCCTGGCGTCGGACGGGGTCAGGTTGCGGTTCGGTGGGGCGCGGACGCCGACGAACCTGTGGCAGCCGTTCCGCTCGACGCTCGACCCAGAGGATCTGGGCGGGATGGCGGACGTGCAGCGTAGCGTCGAACTGCTGTTGCACCCGGCGACCGTGCTCGACCTGCTTGTTAACTTCTGCCTCTTTGACACGGCGGGTGGGGGAGTGGACAGGAAGTACCTGCCCCGATACCCCCAGAAGGAGGCGGCGCACCTCATCCACGAGCGCGTCGTCGCCGGGGGTGAGCGTGGCCTGATCTGGCACCACCAGGGGTCCGGCAAGACGCTGCTCATGGTGTTCGCCGCGTCGCTGCTGCTCAACGACGCCCGCACGGACTCGCCGACGATCATTCTGCTCTCAGACCGTACGCAGCTCGTGCGACAGACCGCCGGTGTGTTCACCTCCGCGATGGGTAGCCAGTTCTTCCACGAACCGGCGTCCGGCGCCGAGCTGCACGACCTGCTCGAACGCGACGTACGCGGCGTCATCTCCACGACGGTACACAAGTTCGCGGACGCCGGCCCGAACCTCACCGACAGGTCCAACGTCGTCGTGATGATTGACGAGGCACACCGCACCCAGGAGGGGTCGCTCGGCGCGAAGATGCGCGCGGCGCTGCCGAACGCGAAGTACTTCGGTATGACGGGCACCCCGATCCGGGACCTGACCCGGGACACATTCGCGCTGTTCGGTGACCCGTCCGATCGCGGCATGGTGATGCACCACTACTCAGTGACCCGGTCGCTGCGCGACGAGGCGACGGTCCCGGTGCTGCTCGAACCGCGGCCGGTCGGGTTCGAAGCGGACGACGAGGAGCTTCAGCGGCAGTTCGACGAGTTCGCGGCGACCAACAACCTCGATGAGGCGGACAAGGCGACCCTGACGCGGAAGTTCGGACGACTCACGTCGGTGTTCACGAACCCGGACCGAATCGACGCCGTCTGCCAGGACATCGTCGACCACTACCTCGGCGGGGCCTACCGCAACGGGATGAAGGCGCAGGTTGTTGCCTACAACCGGGAACTCGCCGTCGCGTACACGGCGAAGATCAACGAGCTGCTCGGCGCCTTTGACGCGAAGCAGGCGCTCGCCGACGTCGGCCGGCATGAGGCGATCACCGCCGAGGTGAACATCTCCGTGGCGGACTCGAAGGACGAGGACCCCGCATTGCGGGCGCACCGGCTCTCCGAGGCGGACGAGGAGGAGCAGAAGCTCCGGTTCCTGACACCTGACGACCCGCTGTGCTTCCTGGTCGTGACCGCGAAACTCATGACCGGGTTCGACGCGCCGAACGAGGGCGTTCTCTACCTCGACAAGCCGCTCAAGGCACACAACCTGTTCCAGACGATCACGCGCCCCAACCGCACATGGGTCTCGCCCTCCGGGTTCACCAAGACGCAGGGAGCCGTCGTCGACTACATCGGCCTCGCCGAAGAGGTCCAGAAGGCCGTCGCGGACCCGCCCGCGGCGAAGACCGGCGGCGGATTCGTCCTCGACATCACGGAGATGGTCGACGAGTTCCGCGCCGCTGTCGCACGGCTCGAAGACCTGTTCGCCGATGCCGACGACGTCATCGACTTCCGCAACGACTACGGGACAGTCCGGGCGATCTCGACGCACCTCGACGAGAATCCCGGCCTGGAGGTGCCGTTCAAGCGGGACTACCGCCTCCTGGCGAAGGTCTACCCGTACGTCCATGAAGACAAGCGGCTCCGCAAGTTCCACGAGACGTTCCGGCTGTTCGGGTCGGTGTACATCACCCTCTACAAGCAGTCCACGGACGAGGAGCGCAGGGAGCGACTCGGCGAGCTCGGGCCGATGGTGCTCGACATCATCAACGCCAACATCCACTCCTTCGAGGTGCGCGCGGCACAGGAGGAGTCCCTCGTCCTGGACGCATTCGGCATCGCGATCCTCAAGGAACTCATGGCGATCGTGCCCGCCTGCCCCGGCGGCGACGACGAGGGACGGAAGGCGCCCTCCGCATCCGACATTCTCGACCGGATCAAGGCTGCGCTCGACGCGGGCGTCGACGAGCAGTCAGGCAAGTACGTCGCGCTCGCCAAGCGGATCCGCGAACTGCGCGAGCGCATCATCCAGGGGGCGAACGACGCCCTGGAGTTCCTGGCCGACGCGCTCAAGGTCGCCAAAGCCGTCGTCGAGGCGGCCGAGACTCCGGAAGCTGCGCTCGTCGTCGACGACGACCACATCGGCGTGCTCTCCCGGATCATCGAGGAGCACTCGCCGACGGGCCTCTCCATCACGGAAAGGCGCCTGGCCGAGGAGATCGACGAGGTCGTCACCAAGGTGCTCACCCACTCGTACGACAACGCCGAGGAGCGGAACAAGGCGGTGCGCCGGTCCGCGGCGGCGGTGTTCCGGCGTTACCAACTCAAGCCTGTCGGCGAGCCGTACGACTCGACGGTGGAGTACGTCGAGGCGCACTACCTGGTCGACTAGGACGTGTCTCCTAAAGGAAGGCACGGAGCGACAGTGCAGTTGACCTCTTGACCGCTGATTACGCGGACCTCGGGGATCAGGTCGAGGTGTCGAGAAGGGCGTGAAACGCATCTGCTATGCGGCGCACGTCCTCACCTGCTCCGTGGTGCGTCGTCGTCGAGAAGGTCCAGGAGTCGTCGTTGTACGGCCTGTTCGTGACCTCCCACCGGAGGTGAACATGACCGTCGTGACGCGCGACAACACGCAACTCGTCCTCAAGCGACTGCCAGGTACGTTCGCCTGTCCACCCTCGGAACTCGTCGTACAGGCCGTACAGAAACGCCGAGAGTCCGCCGCTTCCCAGGGAGAGAATGATCCGCTGCTCGACTTGCAGATGGTCTCCGACTGCCCGAACGAGCATCCCAGACACGTACGGGTCGTCGGGACCGTATGGAAACGACTGTTCGAACTCCAGCGTCAAGCCGGTCGAAGCGGGAATGCGCACCGCAGCCTGATCGAACACGCCGCCAATCTACCGGGATCGCAACCAACTGATGATCGCCGCCAGTACTGCTCCGGCCCGGTACACAGCGGCGTGCTTGTCGTAGCGGGTGGCGAGGCCGCGCCATTGCTTGAGCAGGTTGAAGGACCGCTCGACGACGTTCCTCCGCTTGTACGTCTCCCGGTCGAGCTTCGGCGGGCGACCGCCTCTTGCCCCACGCCGCTTGCGGTTGGCCTGCTGGTCGGACGGCTCAGGGACCACGGCCCTGATCCCGCGCCGACGCAGCATCGCCCGGTTCCCGCGCGAGGAGTACGCCTTGTCCCCGAGCACCGCGTCCGGCGTGGTCCGCGGCCGGCCCGCACCGAGGCGTGGGACGCTGATGTCTGCCAGCACGAGCTCGAGCGCGCGCCCGTCGTGAGACTGCCCTGGAGTCACCACCACCGCCAGCGGGCGGCCACGCCCGTCGACAGCGTGGTGAATCTTGCTCGTCAACCCGCCACGAGACCGCCCATTGCCATGACCTTCGGGTTCACTGTGGACGACGCCCTCGCGAAGCCTCTTGTGATTCGACGTCGCCCCCTGTGTCCTGCTCTGCGCGCCTCGTGTTCGTTGCGTGCTGGTGCGCGCGGTTGATCGTCGAGTCCACCGACACCTTCCAGTCGATCTCACCGGCCGCGTCAGCCTCGGCCATCGGGTGCGCCAGAATGCTGTCCCAGGTGCCGTCGTCGGAGAACCTCTTATGCCGCTTCCACACCTCTGCCACGGCCCGAACGCCTCCCGAGGCAGGTCCCGCCAAGGAATCCCGGTCCGATCCCGGTAGGCGATGCCCTCGACCACAGTGCGGTGATCACCGAACGGGCGACCGACCTTGCCCGCGTTCGACGGCAGCAACGGCTCGATCCGCTCCCACTGCTCGTCCGTAAGAACCTGGAACCGACTCACGGCCTCGAGTCTGACGCCCGCACCAACTAAGAGTTGGGAGACACGCCCTAGTCGTCCTCGATTGGGAACGTCAACTCGCTCGGATGGACCCTCTGTGGCTCGACCCCGCGTTCTTCCGCCGTTTGCTCGACAGCGTCCTTGAGTTGAGTCAGGCCTGTTGGCAGCGCTGGAAGTGGCGTGGACAGGTCGTAGTCGTACCTGGTGTCCGCCACAGGTTCAATGATCCCGTCGCCGACAGGGACGAGAATCACGCCCTCGGCAAACCGGTAGTGGACATCGAGTTCATCCCGCACCGCCCGAATCCACTGGTTGAGCTCGTAAGTCAATCTGTCGCCGAGCCACCACGAGGTCACCATGTTCACCTGGGTCTCGTGGAAAAGGTGCTTGTACGTCGGAGGATCCCAGGTTCGGAGCTGCTTCTCGGCCCTGAACAGCTTGAGCGGCCCGTCTGGTTCGTGAGTCTGCTCGAACTCGTTCGTGATGTGCTCGCAGAGCATTGCGATAAGGTGGCGCAACCGTTCGGCCATTTGCGCGACGGCGGGGAACTCCGAGGGCCAGTCCTTTGCGAGGAGGAATCGGCCCGCCTGGGCGACTGCCTCGAAGTGGGTCTTGCTCAACGTGGGGATGGGGCGGTTCAGTTGCCAGTGGACCGCAGGCCACCGGGCGAACAGGTGGTCTTCGATTCGCTGGACGTCAGCAGCCACGAGGATCTCGGTCTTTGACGTCCGCTCCGCTGCCGCTGATCGTCGTCCACGAACCCACATCTCATGATCTGTCTTGAGTTTCTCGAGCCGCTTGACAGGCCAGTTCTCGGGTTCGGACTTGTCGATGATCGTGTGGTGGGTCGGGCAGAGCAACACGAGGTTGGCGTAGGAGTCCACATTTGGGTAGTCAGGGTCGTATCGCGGTCCGCCCGGAGACTGCGCACGGATGTGCGCCTCCTCCCCGACGACGATGCCCGCACCAATCAGGGGACTGCCCGACACCTCGTCCTCGACCTCGAAGAGCGAGCGACGGCAGTCGGGAAACGCGCATGCGTTTCCCGACTGGACCCACAGTGCCTTCCGGTCAGCTAGTCCGATACCCACAGGTGTCCTTTCAATCGATGCCAGGTCGCCCTGGCGTCCCAACCCGGCAAGGTAAGGTCCAAGACGTCGACCGGAAGCCGGCGGTCAGCGGAACCTCCGTCTCTGGCTGGTCCCAGTTCTCCAGATGCTAGCGAGCCATGACGACGGAACACGGGTCTGCCGGATGGATATGTGACATCTGATCCGTGGCGCCGGGAGGCGTGCTGGAAGGATTAGTTCGAGCGGACCTACCATCGCCGCCGGCGCCAGCACCGGCTCGGTAGCGTTGCGCCTGTCGAGCTCGAGGCCATCATGGCCACTGATGTCGCCCTCGTGGCTGAGGCCGACTGCCACACCTATTCGTCCAGCAGAACCCCCACGGCTGCCCGGATAAGGTTGGAAGAGCTGGTCAGAGTGCATTTGCACAGTCCAACGTTTAGAGCCCTTTCTTTACTGGTTTATGCCATGGAACCGGTGGCGCCACTTGCCTCACGGACTCGGTGCCGCAGGGAACGCGCTCGCGTGGCCGATCGCTACCCGCGCAGGTCGGACCCAATTCGTGTCGTCGGCCAGCGAGGAGTCCGCTTCAGCCCCGCGGCGACACGCTTGCGACACGCTTTGGTACGGTCAGATTCGTCGAGCGACCGCTGAATCCGCGACGCGCAAGCGTAAGCATTGCCGCAGGTCACGGCTACCGAGAGCCACGCCGATCAAACGTCACCGGCAAAACGTCAGACGGAGAAGTACTTCGCTTCGGGGTGATGAAACACGAAGCAATCGGTCGACTGCTCGGGGTGGAGCTGGAGCTCCGCGGAGAGCTCGACGCCTACGCGCTCGGGCCGCAGGAGCTCGACGACCTTGGTGCGGTCCTCCATGTCCGGGCAGGCGGGGTATCCGAGCGAGAAGCGCGCCCCGCGGTACTCGAGCTTGAACATGCCCTCGACCTCGGTCGGGTCCTCGTCGGCGAACCCGAGCTCGGCGCGCACGCGCGAGTGCCACATCTCCGCCAGCGCCTCGGTGAGCTGCACGGACAGGCCGTGGAGCTCCATGTACTCGCGGTAGTGGTTCCCGGCGAACAGCTTCGCGGTGTGCTCGTCGACGCTCGCGCCCATGGTGACGAGCTGGACGGGCAGCACGTCGTACCGGCCCGTCTCCTCGACCCACGACCACGGCTTGACGAAGTCGGCGAGGCACAGGTGCCGGTCGCGGCGCTGGCGCGGGA
This sequence comes from Cellulosimicrobium sp. I38E, assembly GCF_001647255.1. Classification (NCBI taxonomy): domain Bacteria; kingdom Bacillati; phylum Actinomycetota; class Actinomycetes; order Micrococcales; family Promicromonosporaceae; genus Cellulosimicrobium; species Cellulosimicrobium sp. I38E. The sequence continues at coordinate 26,356 of NZ_LUAZ01000027.1, read as the reverse complement.
ACGTGAAGCGCAGCCGCTCGGTCCCGGGCCCGCCGCCCGACCCGCCGTCGGGCGCGCCGATGCCCGCGAGCCCGGCACCGTGGTGCGCGACGACGACGTCGTCGCCCTCCGACCACACCGGGAAGTACCCGTACACGACCGACGGGTCGACGACGCCGTCGGTGCGGATCCGCTCGTACCAGGCGTTGAGCCGCGGGCGGCCCTCGGTCTCGACGAGCTCCTCGTACGACGCCCCGTCGTCGCCACGACCCGGCTTGAGGCCCCACTGGCCCATGAACGTCGCGCGCTCGTCGAGGAACGCCGCGTACTCGGCGAGCTGGACGCCCTTGACGAGGCGCGTGCCCCAGAACGGGGGAGCGGGCACCGGGTTGTCGGCCGCGACGTCGGACCGCGCGGGCAGGTCCTCGACGGGCGTCTCGGTCACGGTGACCACCGCATGCCGCCGCTTCTTGAGCGCGGGCAGCCCGACGGCGTCGGGCGACTCGCCGCGCGCCACGCGCACGAGCGGCTCCATGAGGCGCAGGCCCTCGAACGCGTCGCGCGCGTACCGGACGACGCCGGGGAACTGGCCCGCGAGGTCGTCCTCGACGTACGTGCGCGTGAGCGCCGCGCCGCCGAGCAGCACGGGCCAGCGGCCGGCGAGGCCGCGCGACGCGAGCTCCGCGAGGTTCTCCTTCATCACGACGGTGGACTTCACGAGCAGCCCCGACATGCCGATGACGTCGGCGTCGTGCTCCTCGGCGGCCTCGATCATCGCGGAGATCGGCTGCTTGATGCCGATGTTCACGACCGTGTAGCCGTTGTTGGTGAGGATGATGTCGACGAGGTTCTTGCCGATGTCGTGCACGTCGCCGCGCACGGTGGCGAGCACGATCGTGCCCTTGGACCCGCTCGAGCCCTCGATCTTCTCCATGTGCGGCTCTAGGTAGGCGACCGCCGTCTTCATGACCTCGGCGGACTGGAGCACGAACGGGAGCTGCATCTCGCCGCGCCCGAACAGGTCGCCCACGACCTTCATGCCCTCGAGCAGGTGGTCGTTGACGATGTCGAGCGCCTTGAGCCCGGACGCCATCGCGGTGTCGAGGTCCTCCTCGAGACCCTTGCGCGCGCCGTCGACGATCCGTCGCTCGAGCCGTTCGCCCACGGGCAGCGCCGCGAGCTCCGCGGCGCGCTGGTCCTTGAGCGCCGCCGAGTCCACGCCCTCGAACAGCTCGAGCAACCGGGCGAGCGGGTCGTGCACGAGGTTCCCCTCGTCGTCGTACCGCCGCCGGTCCCACACGAGGTCGAGCGCGGCCTCGCGCTGCTCGTCGGGGATCTGCGCGAGCGGCAGGATCTTCGCGGCGTGCACGATCGCGGAGTCGAGCCCGGCCTCGACCGCTTCGTGGAGGAACACGGAGTTGAGCACGGTGCGCGCCGCGGGGTTGAGTCCGAACGACACGTTCGAGACGCCGAGTGTCGTGTGGATGCCGGGGTAGCGGCGCGTGATCTCGCGGATCGCCTCGATCGTCTCGATCGCGTCGCGCCGGGTCTCCTCCTGGCCTGTGGCGATGGGGAACGTCAGGGCGTCGACGATGATGTCGTCGACCCGCATGCCCCAGTCGCGCGTGAGCGTCTCGACGAGCCGGGTCGCGATCTCCACCTTGCCCGACGCGGTCCGCGCCTGGCCCTCCTCGTCGATCGTCAGCGCGACGACGGCCGCCCCGTGCTCGACCACGTGCGGCATGATCCGTGCGAACCGCGACGTCGGCCCGTCGCCGTCCTCGAAGTTCACCGAGTTCACGACGGCGCGCCCGCCCACGAGCTCAAGGCCCGCCGCGATGACCTCGGGCTCGGTCGAGTCGATGACGAGCGGCAGCGTCGACGCGCTCGCGAGGCGGGAGACGACCTGCTTCACGTCCGCGACGCCGTCGCGCCCCACGTAGTCGATGCACACGTCGAGCAGGTGCGCTCCGTCGCGGGTCTGCGCCCGCGCGATCTCGACGCACTCGTCCCAGTTCTCCGCGAGCATCGCCTCGCGGAACGCCTTCGAACCGTTGGCGTTCGTGCGCTCGCCGATCGCGAGGAACGACGCGTCCTGGTGCAGGTCGGTGTGCGAGTACAGGCTCGCGACGCCGTTCTCCCGCTCCGGGTGCCGCTCGACGACGGGCCGCGCACGCACAGCCTCGACGACGCGGCGCAGGTGCTCGGGCGTGGTGCCGCAGCAGCCTCCGACGAGCCCCAGGCCGAACTCGGTGACGAACTGCGTGTGCGCGGCGGCGAGCTCGTCGGGCGTGAGGGGGTACGACGCGCCGTTCGCGCCGAGCACAGGCAGCCCCGCGTTGGGCATGCACGTCACGGGGATCTCTGCGTGCCGCGACAGGTGCCGCAGGTGCTCGCTCATCTCGGCCGGGCCGGTTGCGCAGTTGAGACCGATCGCGTCGACGCCGAGCGCCTGGAGCGTGGTCAGCGCGGCCCCGATCTCGGAGCCCATAAGCATCGTGCCCGTGGTCTCGACCGTCACCTGGACGATCACGGGGACCTCGCGCCCGACGTCGCGCATCGCGCTCCGCGACCCCGTCACCGCGGCCTTCGCCTGGAGCAGGTCCTGGCTCGTCTCGACGAGGATCGCGTCGGCCCCGCCCTCGAGCAGGCCCGCGGCCTGCTCGGCGAACGTGTCGCGCAGGTGCGCGTACGTCGTGTGCCCGAGGCTCGGCAGCTTGGTCCCCGGACCCATCGAGCCGAGCACCCAGCGCGGGTGGTCGGCGGTCGCGTGGGCGTCCGCGCGCTCGCGCGCGATCCGCGCCCCGGCCGCGGCGAGCTCGCGGATCCGGTCGTCGATGTCGTAGTCCGACAGGTTGGACCAGTTGGCCCCGAACGTGTTCGTCTCGATCGCGTCGACCCCGACCTCGAGGTACGCGTCGTGCACCGCGGCGATGATGTCGGGCCGTGAGACGTTGAGGATCTCGTTGCAGCCCTCGAGCCCCTGGTAGTCCTCGAGGGTCGGGTCCTGCTCCTGGATCATCGTGCCCATCGCGCCGTCGGCGACGACGACGCGGGTGCGCAGCGCGTCGGCAAGAGCCCGGGAACGGGCGTCGGCAAGATCCTGGGGGACGACGATCGGCATGCTCGCAGCGTAGATCGCGAACGCCCGGTCGTGGGATGCCGTCTCAGCGGGACCAGATCGCCACCGGACGCATTGCTCGGCGTCCGGGGTGGGCGGGAAAAGCGCGTGCCCGACGGCGCGCGCGCACCTACCGTGGTCGGCATGTCCTCTCCCGCGACCGACCAGGTCGAGAACCCGGCCCCCACGACGCTCGCCCCGATCGCCGAGCGCGCCGCCGCGCCGTCGACCCTCCCGCCGGTGACCGCGGGCGACCTGACCTGGCGCCCCGCCGAGCCGGCCGACGCCCCCGCGCTGCTCGCCCTGCGCAACGGCATCGCCGAGGCGGACCAGGAGCCGTACCGCGAGACGATCGGCGAGATCGAGGAGCTGTTCACCGCGCCGTGGCGCGACCTCGCGGCCGACTCGCTCGTCGGCGTCGACACCGACGGGACGCTGCGCGCGTACGCCCTGGTCGACACCAACCCGGGGGACGCGAACACCGTGCGCGCGTTCCTCTGGGGCGGCGTCCACCCCACCCACCGAGGGCGCGGCGTCGGGCGTGAGCTGTTCGCGTGGGAGATCGCGCGCGGACGCCAGCTCCTCGCGGCGAGCGGCAAGGAGCTGCCCGCGCGTCTGCTCACCTACGGCGAGGACACGGACCCGCCGGCGAAGGCGCGGCTCTACGCGCGGTTCGGGCTCGAGACCCGCCGCTTCTACTCCGACCTGCGTCGCGACCTCTCCACGCCCATCCCCGAGGTGCCGCTCGACGGGTCGCTGCGGCTCGTCCCGTGGTCGGCAGAGCTCGACGAGGCGACCCGCCTCGCGCACAACGACGCGTTCCGCGACCACTGGGGGAGCGAGCCCCGCACCTCCGAGGCGTGGACGCACGGGCGCAGCGAGTTCGCGCCGCAGTGGTCGTTCCTCGTGGTCGACGACGCGCCCGACGTCGACGCGCTGCTCGCGGACCCGACGACGGACCCCGAGACGGCGGCAGCGCTCCGCGCGGGCGAGCCGCTCGTCGTCGGCTACGAGATGGCGGGCCGCTACGACGAGGACTTCCCCGTGCGCGGCTACACGTTCGGCTACACCGAGCTCCTCGGCGTGCGCAGCGCGTACCGGGGACGTCGCGTCGCCGTCGCGGCGCTCGCGGCCGGGATGCGCGCCTTCGCCGCCGACGGCATGCAGTACGCCGCGCTCGACGTCGACACCGAGAACCCGTCCGGCGCGCACGGCCTCTACGCGAGCCTGGGCTACGAGAAGGTCACCGGCTCGCGGATGTACTCGATCGAGCTGTGACGACGGCCGCGAGATCAACCTGCACGTCCGAGATCGACCCCGGGAGGGCCGATCTCGTGGCGGCCGGGTCGATCTCGGCGGGAGCGGTCAGAGCGTCGCGGCGGAGAGCGCGTTGCAGTCCTGGAGGGTGCCGCCGTTGTAGCCGATGGTGAACCAGCGCTGGCGCTGCTCGCTCGAGCCGTGGGTCCAGCCCTCGGGGTTCACCTGGCCGGTGGCGGCCTCCTGGATGCGGTCGTCGCCGACGGCGGACGCGGCGGACAGCGCATCGTTCAGCTCCTGGTCCGTGATCGGTGCGAGGAACGTCACGCCGGTGTCCGGGTCGACGGTGCTCGCGGCGTGGCCGGCCCACATGCCGGCGAGGCAGTCGGCCATGAGCTCGATGCGGACGGAGTCGGACTCGGGGCCCGTGCCCTGGCGGTCCGCCGCGTCCATCGCACCGACGAGCTGCTCGATGTGGTGCCCGAACTCGTGCGCCACGACGTACATCTCCGCGAGGCCGCCGTCGTTCGCGCCGAACCGGCTCGTGAGGTCGTCGTAGAAACCGAGGTCGATGTAGACGGTCTGGTCGGGCGGGCAGTAGAACGGCCCGACGGCGCTGGTCGCCGCGCCGCAGCCCGTCGAGACCTGCCCGGTGAAGCTCACGACCTCCGGGATCGCGTACTGGACGCCCGCCTGCTGCGGGAGCGCCTCGGCCCAGTAGGCGTCGAGAGACTGGACCGTGCCGTTGAGGCGGCACTCGCGCGTCGTGTTCGCCTCCTCGGCCGTGCACGTGTCGATGTACTCCTGCTGGCCCTCGCCGTACGCGCCCGAGTCGGACCCGTCGCCACCCGTGAGCGCGCTGAGGTCGACACCGGTCTGGTTGCCCACGAACGCGATGAGCAGAGCGACCAGCACGGCCCCGATCCCGCCGCCCGCGATCATCGTGCCGCGCCGACCGCCGCCCTTGCGGACGCGTCCGCCCTCGAACGAGCCACCCTCCTGGAAAGTCACAGGTCAACGCTACCGCCGGGCCGCGCACCAGGCGTCCTGGTGGGGTGTCCGACCGCCGCGCGAGCGCGATCCCGGTGTCGAGCAGCCGCCTCGCACGTCCCCCCGGCGGAATGGGGTGGGACGCGACGCCGGGCGCCCGTAGAATCGACGAGGCCCGGACGCCGGGGCGCACGCACCCGGCCCCACGACGAGCCGCCGGCCGACCGGCCGGGAGAGGGCCGTCGTCGGGCACCCGCACCACCCGAGAGGACCCTCCCGTGATCACCGCTCACGGCGTCGAGCTGCGCGTCGGCGCCCGCGTCCTGCTGCACGAGGCGACCTTCCAGATCGCCTCGGGCGACCGGATCGGTCTCGTCGGGCGCAACGGCGCCGGCAAGACGACCCTGACCAAGACGCTCGCGGGGGAGACCCAGCCGACGGCGGGGAAGATCACGCGCGGCAACGACATCGGCTACCTGCCGCAGGACCCGCGCACGGGCGACCTCGACGTCATCGCGATGGACCGGGTGCTCTCGGCCCGCAGCCTCGACAAGATCGTGCGCCAGATGCGCGAGACCGAGGGCGCGATGGCGAGCGCCGACGTGGAGACGCACGAGGCCGCCATGGAGCGGTACCCGAAGCTCGAGGCGCGCTTCCTCGCCGCCGGCGGGTACGCCGCCGAGAGCGAGGCGCACCGCATCACCAGCAACCTCGGCCTCGACGACCGCGTGCTCGGCCAGCCGCTGGGCACGCTGTCCGGTGGTCAGCGCCGCCGCATCGAGCTCGCGCGCATCCTGTTCTCCGGGGTCGAGACGCTGCTCCTCGACGAGCCGACGAACCACCTCGACGCGGACTCGATCATCTGGCTGCGCGACTACCTCAAGTCGTACAGCGGCGGGTTCGTCGTGATCTCCCACGACGTCGAGCTGCTGCGGGCGACCGTGAACAAGGTGTTCCACCTGGACGCGAACCGCGGCGAGCTCGACCAGTACAACCTCGGTTGGGACGCCTACCTCGCGCAGCGCGAGTCGGACGAGCGCCGCCGCCGTCGCGAGCGGCAGAACGCCGAGAAGAAGGCGGGCGCGCTGCTCGCCCAGGGCGAGAAGATGCGCGCCAAGGCGACCAAGGCCGTCGCCGCGCAGCAGATGATGCGCCGCGCCGAGAAGATGCTCGCGGGCATCGAGGGTGAGCGCCAGAGCGACAAGGTCGCCAAGCTGCGGTTCCCCAAGCCCGCGCCGTGCGGGCGCACGCCGCTCACCGCGAGCGGGCTGTCCAAGGCGTACGGGTCGCAGGAGGTCTTCGCGGGCGTCGACCTCGCGATCGACCGGGGGAGCCGCGTCGTCGTCCTGGGCCTCAACGGCGCGGGCAAGACGACGCTCCTGCGCATCCTCGGCGGCGTCGAGGAGCCGGACACGGGCGAGGTGCACCCCGGGCACGGCCTGAAGATCGGCTACTACGCCCAGGAGCACGACACGCTCGACATGGACGCGACGGTCGTCGAGAACCTGCGCCACGCCGCGCCCGACCTCACCGACACCCAGGTGCGCTCCGTGCTCGGGTCGTTCCTGTTCTCCGGCGACGACGCGGAGAAGCCGACGAACGTGCTCTCCGGCGGGGAGAAGACGCGCCTCGCGCTCGCGACGCTCGTCGTCTCGGCCGCGAACGTGCTGCTCCTCGACGAGCCGACGAACAACCTCGACCCCGCGTCGCGCGCCGAGATCCTCGGGGCGCTCAAGACGTACGAGGGCGCGGTCGTCATGGTCACGCACGACGACGGCGCGGTCGAGGCGCTCGAGCCCGAGCGCGTCCTGCTGCTTCCCGACGGTGACGAGGACCTGTGGAGCGACGAGTACGCGGAGCTCGTCTCGCTCGCCTGAGGCGCCCGCCGGAGAACGTCCTGCCCACGCGCGACGGGCGGCGCGGCGTCAGGTGAGGAGGCGCCGCCGGTAGCCCTCGGCCACCGCCGAGGCGCGGTCGCGGACGCCGAGCTTGTCGTAGACGTGCTGCAGGTGGGTCTTGATGCTCGCCTCGCCGATGAACAGCGCGGCGGCGGCCTCGCGGTTCGAGCAGCCGTTCGCCACGAGCTGGAGCACCTGCTTCTCCCGGTCGGTCAGCGAGCCGGCGCCGGGCCTGCGCACCTGTCCCATCAGGTGCTGGGTCACCGACGGCGCGAGCACCGACTCCCCCCGCCCGGCGGCGCGGACGGCCCGGATCAGGTCGTCGGGCAGCGCGTCCTTCAGGAGGTAGCCGATCGCGCCCGCCTCGATCGCCGGGAGGACGTCGCTCTCGCCGTCGAAGGTGGTCAGGACCAGCACCCGCGCGTCCGGGACCTGCTCGCGCAGGGCCGCCGTCGCCGCGACCCCGTCCGTCCCGGGCATGCGCAGGTCCATGAGCACGACGTCCGCCGCGAGCGACCGCGCACGGTCGACCCCCTCGGCGCCGTCGCCGGCCTCGCCGACGACGACGATGTCCTCGACGTCCGCGAAGGTGTCGCGCAGGCCTCCCCGCACGATCGGGTGGTCGTCGACGATCACGAGTCGAAGCATCGGCCGGTCTACTCCTTCTCCGTCATTCCCCCGGGGGTGATCGCCGGGACGCGAGCGCTCACGGAGGTTCCCTCGCCGGGCGCGCTCTGCACCTCGAGGTGACCGCCGACCCCTCTGATCCGCTGGCGCATGCTCGTCAGGCCGAAGCCGGTGCCGACCCCTGCGGCGAACCCGCGCCCATCATCCCGCACGTCCAGCAGCACCTCGGCGCCTGCGTACGACAGCGTGACCCCGACGCGCGAGGCCTCCGCGTGCTTCGCCACGTTGGTCAGGGACTCCTGCACGACCCGGAAGAGCGAGACCTCGATCGCCGGGCTCAGCGGCTCCCGGACCCCGGTGATCTCGACGTGAGCGCGGACGTCGTGGTCGTGCGACCAGCGCTCGGTCAGGGTGCGTAGCGCGTCGGGAAGGTGCGCGCGCCCGAGCTCCTGGGGTCCGAGCGCCTGCACGGACCGTCGGGCCTCCGCCAGGCTGCTGCGCGCGAGCCGGAGCGCCCGCGCGACGTGGGCGTCGGTTTCGCCCGGCGCGTGCGCGGAGCGTTCCGCGGCCTGGAGCTGCGTGATGATGCCCGCCAGGCCCTGGGCCAGGGTGTCGTGGATCTCGCGGGCCAGGCGCTGCCGCTCCTCCTGGGCGCCGGACTCCCGGGCCTGGACGACGAGCTGGGCATGGAGCCCGGCGTTCTCGTGCAGCGCGGCCTCGAGCCGCTCGACCAGCTCCTCGCGCTTGCGTTCCGCCGACTCGCTGCGCGCCGCCAGCAGGATGCCCGCACCGATCGCCGCCGTCTGCACGACGACGACCAGCACGAGCTCGGCGAGCAGCTCCGGTGTCGGGTCGGCCCACACGCTCGTCGCCGAGCCGTTGAGGGCCACGGAGGTGACGAGGACGCCGAGCACGCCGAGCGGCCAGGGCGTGAGCAGGTACGCGTGGAAGAATCCCGCGACGGTGAAGACGAGGAAGATCTCGGAGTAGGTCATGAGGGTGACGCACAGCACCAGCAGGCCGACGAAGTAGATGCCGGCCGGGACGGGCCGCAGCGTCCCCCTCCGCAGGGGAAGCGTGTGCCCGCACAGCACCCACAGCGCCGAGACCGCGACCAGCCCGAGGACCGAGGCGCCCTCGGGCCAGAAGCGTTCACCGGAGGCCGGGAGCACCCCCGCGAAGTAGATCGCGGTCGAGACCGTCAGGAGCAGCCACGGGGTGAACAGCTGCAGGAGGTCCCAGACCCGGAGCTGGTCCGCCTTCCAGGCCCGCGTCGTGGCGTCCGAGGACGGCGCACCCTCGGCGACGGCGGGTCCGCGCACCCCGGCGGTCGGGCGCTCGACGGCCCCGGCGTCCTGCATGGTCGACTCCTGTTCCGGTCCGGCTCCCGGTCCTACTCCCAGCGGAAGAGCTTCGCGGCGACCGCGCCCGCGACCAGCGCGATGCCCGCCATTATGGCCATCTGCAGCCAGAACGGCTGCCCGCCGGCCGTGGCGGTGAGCGCGCCCGCGTCGGCGGACCACGCCGTGGTCAGGGCCTGCAGCCCCGGTGGGACCACGTCGCCGACCGCGCGCAGCAGGTCGGGCATGAGGACGCGGGGCAGGAACGCCCCGCCGAAGAACATCAGCGCGACGAACAGGAGGGTGCCGACCTGGTTCGCCGCGCTGCTCGTGCGGACCACCGCCGCGAAGACCAGGCCGACCCCGAGCAGCGCCGCGTACCCGACGACGAACGCGACGAGGAACTCCAGGGGTCGCTCCGGCGGGGCGATGCCCAGGACCGCCCACGCGGCGAGGACCAGGAGCGCCGCGGAGACCACCACGGAGGCGAACGCGACGATCACCTGCGCGAGCAGGACGCTCCGCGGGTGCGCGGGGGTGGTCGACAGCCGGCGCAGGATGCCGCGCTCCCGGTACGTCGCGATGACCGCCGGGACGTGCTGCACCGCGATCATCACCATCCCGAACACCAGCGCGGTCGGAGCCCAGACGTCGAGGGGCCGGAGACCGCCGGTCTCCGGCGTCGGTTCCCTGAGCGCCGGGATCGTGCCGAGGCCGAGCAGGAGCGCCGTCGGGAACAGCACGCCGAAGACGACGGTCGTGGAGTCCCGGAGGAAGAGCCGCGTCTCGACCCGGACCAGCTTCCGGAGCGCGGGCATCAGCCGGCCCTCCGCGCGGAGGCGTCCCCGGACCCTGGGGGTCGCCCCGTCAGGGCGACGAACGCGTCGTCGAGGGTGCGCTGGTCGACGCGCAGGTCCTCCGCCACGACGTGCGCCCGGGCGAGAGCCCCGGCGACGCTGCTCAGGAGCTGCCCGCGGCCCGTGACCCGCCAGCGGTCCGCGGTATTCTCGACGTCGGTCACCTCGGGAAGCCCGGTCAGGACGCTCCTGTCCAGCGGCTGGCTCACGCGGAACCGGACCTGCTGCGCCGCGTTCGCCTGCGCGACCAGGCCGGCGGGCGTGTCCACCGCCGCGACCCGCCCACCGCTGACGACGGCGATCCGGTCGCAGAGGCGCTCGGCCTCGTCCATGAAGTGCGTGACGAGGACGATCGTGACGCCCGTGTCCCGGACGCGCTCGACGAGGCTCCAGGTGTCGCGCCTCGCCTGCGGGTCCAGTCCCGTCGTGAGCTCGTCGAGGATCGCGACCCTCGGGCCTCCGACGAGCGCGAGCGCGATCGACAGCCGCTGCTTCTGCCCGCCGGACAGGGCCTTGTACCGCGTGTCGCGCTTCTCGGTGAGGACGAGGAGCTCCATGAGCTCGCGCCAGTCGACGGGGTCCCGGTAGAACGAGCCGTAGAGGTCGAGCGCCTCGGAGACCGTGATCGCGTCGGGGAAGCTGCTCTCCTGAAGCTGCACGCCCAGCCGCTCCCGCACCTCGGCACGGTCCGTCGTCGGGTCGAGACCCAGCACCGAGATAGACCCGGAGTCGGGCGTGCGCAGGCCGGCGACGCACTCCACGGTCGTCGTCTTCCCGGCGCCGTTCGGCCCGATGATGCCGAAGATCTCGCCGTCCTCGACGGTCAGGGACACGTCGTCGACGACGACGCGGTGCCCGTAGCGTTTGTGCAGGTTGCGGACTTCCAGAGCGGTCATGCGGCGACGCTACGGTCGCCGGTCACCGGGCCACATCGACCGTCTCGGCGCCGCCGAGGTGGACGTGCGCCTCCACCGTTCGGTGGACCCGCGACCCTGGCGGCGCGCGAGTACGGCTACCGCAGCGGCGGGCGCTCGCGCTGCAGGTCGCGCTCGGAGCTCGTCTCGTCGGCCCGACCGGTCGGCGGCCCGGGGTGCGAGCCCAGCTGGGCGTCGATGAGGGCGTCCTCCTCGTCCTCGGCGCTCGGCCGGCGGGACCGCGGCTCACGGCGCGCCCGGGCGGCATCCGGGTCCTGGGCGGCGAGCAGGTCGCCCGCGGTGAGCGTCGTCTCCTCGCCGCGCGCGTCGCGCCGGTCACGGCGGACCAGGAGCCAGAAGCCGGCGACCGCGCCGATCGCGAACACCGCCCACTGGAACGCGTACGACAGGTGCGACCCGGGGTCGGTGTCGGGCTTGGGCAGGGCCTCGAGCGGCTCGTCGGCCGGCGGCACCTCCGTGCGGAGCTGCCCGTACGCGCCGACCGTCCGGCCCTCGGCCCAGGTGGCGCCGTCGGGCCCGGCAGTGAGCACCTGGTCGGTGGAGATCGCCTGGACCTGCCCGTCGGGAGCGTCGCGGCCCGACGGCGGCTCGTCGCCCCGGAGCGTCACGGTCGCCTCGACCTCGCCCCCCGGGGGCGCCGGGACGTCGCCCGGCGTGACGGCGTCGCTGCCGAGCGGGACGAAACCGCGGTCGACGACCACGACGAGACCGTCGGGCGCGGAGGACGTGGGGTTCGTCACGAACGGGACGAGCACGTGGAAGCCGGGGCTGCCGCCCACGGGGCGGTTGCGCAGGAGCACGGTCGCGTCGGTCTCGTAGCGGCCGACGAGCGTCACGGGGCGCCAGAGGTCGTCCTCGTCCAGCGTGGCACCGGGACGGTCCAGGACCGCGTCGACCGGGACGGGCTCGGACGCGTAGTTCGTCTCGATGCGCTCGATCTCCGCCTCGCGCGCGACGTAGCGGTTCCACTGCCAGCGTCCCGCCACGAGGCACAGCGCGACGAGGACGAGGACCCCGACCGCGAGGGTGACCCACTGCCGCGGCGTGCGCGGCTGGTGCGCGTCCGCGGTGGCGCGCTCCGGCGTCGGGCCTGTTGGGGCGCCCGGCGCCGGGCTCGACGGCGCGGTCTGCGTCACGGGGCCGCCCGGCGCTCGAGCTCGTCGACGGGCACAGTCGAGCGCCAGAACGAGCGGGCGCCGAGGAACGTCTCCAGGTGCTCGCGGTGCGCGTCGCACGCGAGCCAGACCTTGCGTCGCTCGGGCGTGTGGATCTTGGGGTTGTTCCACAGCAGGCCCCAGACGGCCGCCTCGCGGCAGCCCTTGGCGCTGCACACCAGCTCCTCCTCGCCGACGGGGTCGGCGAGGCCCAGGACGTCGGTCACCGGTGGTCCTCCTCGTGGTCCTGCGGGTCGGGCGACTCTCCGCCGGCGATCCCGTGGGATCCCGGCACCCCGGCGGCGGGCAGCGCGCGGTGCTCCATCGGCGAGGTGTCGTACTGGGCCTGGTCGCGGCCGGCGTTCGCGATGAGCACCGCGCTGTACGGCAGGACGATCGCCGCGGCGGCGAACACCCAGGTCAACCAGCTCGGGGCGACGAGGATCGCGGCCACGAAGCAGACGATGCGGATCCCCATCTGGATGAGGTACTTGCGCTCCCGGCGCGCCTGGTCCGCGGCGAGCGGTTCCGGTGCCGACGTGATGCTCGGGACCGTCTCGGCCGACCTGCGGGCCGTGCGACGTGTGCTCACGCGTCCAGTCTACGTTTGTCGGGACCCCACAAAGTGTGGGGGAGCGCTGTGACCCTGCCGCACCGCGCACGGCGGCCTCGGTGCAGGGTACGGTCGGTGCGGCGCGATCGCGCGGCTCCGTCACGAGCCCCGAACGGGCCTACCCGGCACCGGCCGTGCGGGACCCGTCCCCGGCCCGCCGACCGACCCGACCGTCCCGAGGAGCCGCACCGTGTCCGAAGCCCCCGCACCCGCCCCGCGCACCGTCGTCGTCACCGGCGCGAACCGGGGGATCGGCCGTGCGATCGCCGAGCGGTTCGTCGCGAACGGCGACCGCGTCGCGACCGTCTACCGCGGCGGCGACCTGCCCGAGGGCGTGTTCGGCGCCGTGGCGGACATCACCGACACCGCCGCGGTCGACGCCGCGTTCACCGAGATCGAGAACGAGCTCGGGCCGGTCGAGGTGCTCGTCGCGAACGCGGGCGTGACGCACGACCAGCTCCTGCTGCGCATGACCGACGAGGACTTCGAGTCCGTGATCGACGTCAACCTGACCGGCACGTTCCGCTGCGTGCGTCGGGTGAGCAAGGGCATGATCCGCCTGCGCCGCGGCCGCATCGTGCTCGTGTCGTCCGTGATCGGCCTCTACGGGGGCGCCGGCCAGGTCAACTACGCGTCCTCCAAGGCCGCGCTCGTCGGCATGGCGCGCTCGATCACGCGCGAGCTCGGGTCGCGCAACATCACGGCGAACGTCGTGGCGCCCGGGTTCATCGACACCGCGATGACCGCCGAGCTCCCCGAGGAGCGCCAGGCCGCGTACAAGGCCGCGATCCCCGCCGGGCGCTTCGCGCAGGCCGACGAGGTCGCCGGTGTCGTGCAGTTCCTCGCGTCCGACGACGCCGCGTACGTCACCGGGGCCGTCATCCCCGTGGACGGCGGCCTCGGCATGGGTCACTGAGCGGACCTGCGACACGGCCCGCACGTGGGCCTCGTCACGGGCACGGTCATCGGCGCGCCCGCGCCCCCTCTCTTTCAGTACGCTCAGCCTCAGCGCGCCCGCACGGCGGGTGCACGACGGAAGGAAACCGATGGGTCTGCTCGACCGCAAGAAGCTCCTGATCACCGGAGTGCTCACCGACTCCTCGATCGCGTTCCACGCGGCGCGTCTCGCGCAGGAGGAGGGGGCCGAGGTCGTGCTCTCCTCGTTCGGCCGCCAGATGAAGCTCACGCAGGCCTTCGCCAAGCGCCTGCCCGTCGAGGCGCCCGTCGTGCAGCTCGACGTGACGAACGACGACGACCTCGCCGGCCTGGCCGACGCCCTCCGCGAGCACACGGACCGCCTCGACGGCGTCGTGCACTCGATCGGCTTCGCCCCGCAGAGCGTCATGGGCGGCAACTTCCTCTCCGGCACCTGGGAGGACGTGGCCACCGCGCTCCAGGTCTCGACGTTCTCCTACAAGTCGCTCGCGGTCGCCGCGAAGCCGCTCATGACCGACGGCGGGGCCGTCGTGGGTCTCACGTTCGACGCGCAGTTCGCGTGGCCGGTCTACGACTGGATGGGCGTGGCGAAGGCCGGCCTCGAGTCCGCGAACCGTTACCTCGCGCGCGACCTCGGCCCGGACGGCATCCGTGCCAACCTCGTCTCCGCGGGCCCGATCCGCACGACGGCCGCCAAGTCCATCCCCGGCTTCGAGCAGATGGAGGACGGCTGGCCCAAGCGCGCGCCCCTCGGCTGGGACCAGACGACGGCGGAGCCCGCCGCGCGCGCGGTCGTGGCGCTCCTGTCCGACTGGTTCCCGGCGACGACCGGTGAGATCGTGCACGTCGACGGCGGCGTGCACGCCATGGGGCAGTGACTCAGGAGGAGCGCATGGGCGCGGAGACCACCGACGGCGGCGTGCGCCGTCTCGTCCTCCTGCGCCACGCGAAGGCGGAACCCGGCGGCGGGAGCGTCGACGACGTGCTGCGCCCCCTCGCCCTCAACGGCCGCCGGCAGGCGGTGCGCGTCGGCGGCGCGCTGCGCGAGACGGGGCTCGTCCCCGAGCGCGTGCTGTGCTCGTCGGCGCTCCGCACGCGTCAGACCTGGGAGCTCCTGTCCGCGCACCTGGGCGACGTCGACCCCGACGTCGTCGTGAGCGACGACCTCTACGCGGCCGACGTGACCGACGTGCTGGACCTCGTCCGGTCGACGGACTCGCGCGTGCGCACGCTGCTCGTCGTCGGGCACGAGCCCACGATGGCGGCGACGGCGTCGCACCTGGCCGACCCGTCCTCCGACGGCGGGGCGCTCGCCCAGGTGCGCGTCGGCGTGCCGACCGCGACGTACTCCGTCCTGGAGTCCGCGACGGCCTGGGACTCCTGGGTGCCTCGCGGGGCCCTGCTCACCTACGTGGGTCGCCCGTCCTGACGGTCCCGTCCTGCTCGTGACACGAGAGAGCCCTGGTCCGTGCGGACCAGGGCTCTCTCGCGTGCGGGGCGCGCCTCAGCGGGTGGCGTCCACCCGGTCGACGACGTCGAGGACGGCGTCGATGCGCGGCCCGTCGACGCCGTAGGGCGCCTGGGCCCGGACGACCGGCTTCGCGGCGAACGCGACGCCGATGCCCGCGGCGCCGATCATGTCGAGGTCGTTCGCGCCGTCGCCCACGGCGATCGTCGCGCTCATCGGCAGGCCGAGCTCGGCCGCGAACTCGCGCAACGCGACCTCCTTCGCGGCGCGATCCACCACCGGGCCCGTCGTGCGACCGGTGAGCCGGCCGTCGGAGACCTCGAGCCGGTTCGCGCGGAAGCGGGTGATCCCCAGCTCGGCCGCGAGGTCCGCGACGATCTCCTCGAAGCCGCCCGACACGAGACCGACCTCCCACCCGCGGCGGTGCGCCTCGGCGACGAGCTCGCGCACGCCCGGCGTGAACGTCGCGCGCGCCCGGACGTCGGCGAACGCCTCGACGGGCACGCCGGCGAGGGTCGCGACGCGCTCGCGCAGCGAGGCGCCGAAGTCGATCTCGCCGCGCATCGCGCGCTCGGTCACCTCGGTGACCTCGGCGCGCGTGCCCGCGTGGTCGGCGAGGAGCTCGATGACCTCCTGCTCGATGAGCGTCGAGTCCACGTCCATGACGAGGAGCCGGACGGGGCCGCTCGGGGGGTCGGGGGTCACGCGGGGGCTCCTCGCGGTGTCGGTCTCGTCGGTGCCCGGGCCGGGCACCTCGGCGGGCGCGTCGACGGGCAGCGCGACGCGGACGGCGTCGGGCACGACGCCGGCGGGGAGGGGCGTCACTCGACGACCGTCCCCTTGGGGACGACCGTGATGCCGGACTCGGTGACCGTGAACCCGCGGGCACGGTCCTGCTCGGGATCGAGGCCGATGCGTGCCTGCTCGCCCACGACGACGTTCTTGTCGATGATCGCGCGGTGGACCTGGGCGTGGCGGTGCACCTGCACGCCGTCCATGAGCACGGAGTCGGACACGGACGACCACGAGTGCAGGTAGGTGCCGGGGGAGAGGACCGAGCCGACCGCCGTCGCGCCCGAGATGATCACGCCGGGGGAGACGATCGAGTCCGCGGCGTGCCCGAGGCGGCCGCGGCCCGCGTGCACGAACTTCGCGGGCGGCAGGCCCGTGTAGCCCGTGTGCAGCGGCCACTCCTCGTTGTAGAGGTTGAAGACCGGCGTGACGGCGATGAGGTCCTTGTTCGCGTCGTAGTACGAGTCGATCGTCCCCACGTCGCGCCAGTAGTCGCGGTCGCGGTCCGTCGAGCCCGGGACGTCGTTGCGGATGAAGTCGTAGACCGCGGCCGTGCCCTTCTCGACGAACGCGGGCACGATGTCGCCGCCCATGTCGTGGCGCGAGTCCGCGTTCGCCGCGTCCGACGTCACGGCGTCGATGAGCGCGTCGGTGTCGATGACGTAGTTGCCCATCGACGCGAGCACCTCGTCGGGCGAGTCCGCGAGGCCGACCGGGTCCTTGGGCTTCTCGCGGAACGCCGCGATCTTCGTCGGGTCCTTCGGGTCGGTCTCGATGACGCCGAACTGGTCCGCCATGGAGATCGGCTGGCGGATGCCCGCGACGGTGAGCTGCGCGCCCGACTCGACGTGCGCGTCGACCATCTGGGAGAAGTCCATGCGGTACACGTGGTCGGCGCCGACCACGACGACGATGTCCGGCCGCTCGTCGTCGATGATGTTGAGGCACTGGTAGATCGCGTCGGCGCTGCCGAGGTACCAGTGCTTGCCGACGCGCTGCTGCGCGGGCACCGGGGCCACGTAGTTGCCGAGGAGCGACGACATGCGCCACGTCTTGGTGATGTGACGGTCGAGGCTGTGCGACTTGTACTGCGTGAGCACGATGATGTGCAGGTAGTGCGAGTTCACGAGGTTGGACAGCGCGAAGTCCACCAGGCGGTAGATGCCTCCGAACGGCACCGCGGGCTTGGCCCGCGAGGCGGTCAGCGGCATGAGGCGCTTGCCCTCGCCCCCGGCGAGGACGATGGCGAGGACTCGTGGTGCGGCGGCCATGCCCAGACCGTAGCCCCTCGGGGCGGTGCCACGCAGCAGGGAGCCGCATCCTGGGCGCGGCGCGTCCGCGCGCTCGCTCGTGGCGTCGGCGCGCGCCCTCGCGCCCGCAGCGAGACGGGCCCGCCGACGGTCATCGCGGGACCGCGGCGGGCGACTCGGCTACGGTGTGGCGCGTGAGAGTGGACCTGCTGACCCGTGAGTACCCGCCGCACGTCTACGGCGGCGCCGGCGTGCACGTCGCCGAGCTGTCCGCGGTCCTGCGCCGCCACGTCGACGTGCGCGTGCGCTGCTTCGACGGCCCGCGCGGCGAGGACGGCGTGACCGGCTACTCCGTCCCGGGCGTGCTCTCGGGGGCGAACGCCGCGCTCGGCACGTTCGGCGTCGACCTCCAGATGGCCGACGACGTCGCGGGCGCCGACCTCGTCCACTCCCACACCTGGTACGCCAACCTCGGCGGCCACCTGGCCGGGCTGCTGCACGGCGTCCCGCACGTGCTGTCCGCGCACTCGCTCGAGCCGCTGCGACCGTGGAAGGCCGAGCAGCTCGGCGGCGGGTACGCGCTGTCCTCCTGGGCCGAGCGCACCGCGTACGAGGGCGCGGCCGGGATCGTCGCCGTGTCGGGCGGGATGCGCGACGACATCCTGCGGGTCTACCCCCAGGTCGACCCGGCGAAGGTCCACGTGGTGCACAACGGCATCGACCTCGACGGCTGGCGGCGCCCCGAGCCGGGGACGCAGACCGACGTCGCCGCGCGGGTCGTGCGCGACCTCGGGATCGACCCCGACCGCCCCGCGGTCGTGTTCGTCGGCCGGATCACGCGGCAGAAGGGCCTGCCCTACCTGCTGCGCGCGGCGCGCTCGCTGCCCGACGACGTCCAGCTCGTGCTGTGCGCCGGCGCACCCGACACGCCGGAGATCGCCGCCGAGGTGAGCGGCGCCGTCGCCGAGCTCCAGGCCGAGCGCAGCGGCGTCGTCTGGATCGAGCAGATGCTCCCGCGCGCCGAGCTCGTCGCCGTGCTCGCCGCGTCCACGGTGTTCGTGTGCCCGTCCGTGTACGAGCCGCTCGGCATCGTCAACCTCGAGGCCATGGCCGTCGGCCTGCCCGTTGTCGGGACCGCGACCGGCGGCATCCCGGAGGTCGTCGACGACGGCGTCACCGGCCTCCTCGTGCCCATCGACCAGGCGGACGACGGCACTGGCACCCCGCTCGACGCCGACCGGTTCGTCGCGGACCTCGCGACCGCGCTGACCCAGGTCGTGAGCGACCCCGAGCGCGCCGCCGCGATGGGCCGCGCCGCTCGGCAGCGCGTCGAGGACCACTTCGCGTGGGACGCGATCGGGGACCGCACCCTCGAGGTCTACCGGACGGTGCTGGGGCAGTCGTGACCGCCGCGGGATCCGGCCGGGTCGACGAGGCGTCGCGCCTCGTCGCCGCCGCGCCCAGCGACGTCTACCAGGCCTTCGTCGACCGGGACGCGCTCGTCGCGTGGCTCCCTCCCGAGGGCATGACCGGCCGCTTCGAGCGGTTCGACCTGCGCCCCGGCGGTAGCTACCGCATGGTCCTCGCCTACGACGACCCGCACGCCGATCCTGGCAAGACGGGCGAGGGGACGGACGTCGTGGACGTCGCGATCGTCGACCTCGTGCCCGGCCGGAGCGTCGTGCAGGAGGTCGACTTCCCGTCCGACGACCCGGCGTTCGCCGGGACCATGACGATGACCTGGACCGTCGAGCCCGCTGGGGACGGGGCGCGCGTCACCGTCCGCGCCACGGGCGTGCCGTCGGGCATCTCGCCGGAGGACCACGCCGCCGGCATGGCGTCGTCGCTCGCGCACCTCGACGCGTACGTGACGTCGCGCTCCTGAGCCGCGCCGGGGCGTGCGGCGGGTTGTCCACAAGGCAGGACGTGCGGGTTTCGCCCGGCGCGCGGTTTCGCTAGGTTGCTGGCAGCCCGCACGCCTCATGGCCGTGGCGTGCGGTGGTTCGCATCGATCTGCAGGGGGTCTCGTGCGTCGTTCTCGTGTGCTGTCCCGTGCCCGACGGCGGTCGCTCGCCGTGGGTGCCGTCGTCGCCCTGGGGTGGGTGGTCGCCGGGTGCACCGGGGGCGGCGATCCCGGTCCGTCGCCGACGGTCGAGGAGCCGGTCGTGGCCTCGCCGTCGGAGACGCCCGAGCCCACGCCGACCGAGACCGGCCCGGTGAAGCCGGAACGTCCCGCGGCGATGGAGCGTGACGACGCCGAGGGCGCAGCGGCAGCGGCGGAGTACTTCCTCGAGCTGTACCCGTACGTCATGGCGACCGGCGACACCACCGAGTGGGAAGCCATGTCTCATCCCACTTGCCAATCGTGCGCGGACTTTGTCGCTCAGGCCAGGACGATCAAACAACGTGGAGACAGATTCGCAGGCGGGGGCGTTGAGGCCACCGTCGAAAGGCCGGAGCTCTACGCTCGCGACGAAGCAACTGGGATCTTCCCCCTTGACGTCACCCTGAATCAGGCGGAATTCGCAATCTTGAGTCCTGAAGGCGAGGAAATTCACGCCGGGGAGGACCAGAGCGTTGTACGGCGTGTCGAGATGGGCAGGAACGACAAAGCGTGGGTCGTCGTCGCGATCGCTGAGCTAGACCAGTGATTCGCCATCGAGTTCGCGCCCATGCCGCGCTGACCGTGGCACTAGCAGTGGGACTCGCATCGGTCCCAAATGCGGTTAGTCATGCAGTGCGGTATGCGTCCGACCCCGGTTACGGAGGCATCGTCGGCCAGTCCAAGGGTGATTCGATCAATATCGAAGCGGAACGCGCGACGCGGGGTGGTGGCACGTTTGAGGCCGGTGACGGGACCGGAGGCCCGGCGACGGAGCGATACTTCCGCTCGACGCAGAGATTGTGCGACCTGTTCGACGGGCTGGACGACCCGACGTCTGATCTCTCGCAGGGCTGCGCAGACTCCCAAAGGCTCGTGGAGGGAGAGCAACTCGAGTGCGAGACAGACTCGTTCTATCTCGGCGCTCTGTACCGTCAGACCCGTGAGATCGGCGCCGACGGTACGCCGGGTGCGTGGTCTGCGACCGGCGAGCCCATCGCGGACCAGTCGTGCGTCACCCCCGCCGACTTGGCCGACGAAGCCGCCCGCGCGCTTGCGACATTGACGATCGCGCCGTCCCCGGTGATCGTGCAGCCCCCGGACGGGTGGACCCTGGTCAACGTCCCCACCATCACCTACACGCAGCCCACCGAGCAGACGCTGGAAACGACGCTTCTCGGCATCGCGGTCCAGATCCGCGCTACTCCGCGCTCGTTCACCTGGGACTACGGCGACGGCACCGCCCCGCTCACCACGACCGACCCGGGAGCGGCCTACCCCCACCACACCGTCGCGCACACGTACGACCAGCCCGCCGACCAGGTCCAGATCGCGCTCACCACGACCTGGTCAGGGCAGTTCCGTATCACCGGCACCCCCACCTGGACCGACGTCACCGGCACCGCCACCACCACCAGCACCGCCGACCCCCTGCGCGTCTACGAAGCCCGATCCCGCCTCGTCACCGACAACCTGCCCGACTGACGCGGCCAACCACCCGGGGCCGGACCAACCGCAGAAGGCCCGGACAGCCGATCGTCTTCGGCGCCCAGCAGCAGATCCGCTACCGCGCCCTCAGAGCAGGTCGTTCTCCGCCTCTTCGATGAGGCTGCTCCACCATGAGTCCGGCCCGGTCGCGGTGCGATCGATCGCGTGGAGCCGCTTGCGGAGCTTCCTCAGCCGTGTGCGGTGAGAGAGCCCTTTGCCTGCCGGGAGGACGCGAGGTCGAACCTGCCCCTCCCGGAAAGCACGAAGACGCTCCGCGGCCTGCCCAGCCGTCATCGTCACCGGTGTCGGGGCAGGCGGCCCGGAGCTCAGATACTCCGCGAAGGCCTCGAGGAAGCCCTCGGTGGCCCTCCGGTCGCGGTTGAGCGGTGAACGTTCGCCTGTTGCGACGTCCCACACCGATGTCGTCCCGTCGCTGTCCTCCATGACCAGGAACTCTCCATCGTGGACGCTGCCGATCTCGCGAGTCCCGGAAACGACGTCCGCTCCCGCTGTCGCCGGGTACAGGTGGATACCGAACAGATGCTCCTCGCGCACGCCCTCAATCTATCGGGATGGACCGCAACACCTTCGGCCCCGCAGCGCCACCTTGATCAACGCACCCGAGGTCGATGCGCGCGTCGTCCTCTCTCCTGCCATCGCCACCCACCTCCCGCAGCCCGACGTCCACCTCCGCGTGAGGCGCCCCGGCGACCGGCAGGCGGGACGCCTCGTGCCTGAGCACGGCACCCCTCGCGAGATCGACCCCAGCGTTCGAGATCGACCCTCAGAAGGTCGATCTCACGACGCACGGGTCGATCTCGCGGAGCGTCAGGAAGCGATCCAGAGGGTGGCGGCGCCGACGGCGTGGCGGGAGGCGCGGTCGACCTCGCGCAGGGCGGTGGAGCGCTGGTCGGCCTGCCAGAGGTTGACGGACCCGCCGTCGTCGGCGGTGGCGAGGTCGACGATGGCGCGCAGACGGACGGCCTGGGTCAGCACCTGGACGGCGCGCGGCGGCACGGTCGCGGGGAGCTGCCAGGCCGGGGCGCCGCCCGCGCGCAGGTCGGCGATGGCGCCCGCGGCGTCGTCGCGCCAGCGCGCGACGTCGAGCTCGTCGAGGGCGCGGGTCGCGAGGAGCAGGGCGGTGCGCAGGTCGCGCTCGGCCTCGGCGAGCGTGCCGAGGGCGCCGAGCACGCGCGTGCTCCAGGGCCCGACCGAGGACACGTGCCAGGTGACGAGGTGACCGGGCTCGAGGTCGCTGCCGAACTCGGTGACCTCGGGCACGAGCGCCCACGACCCGGAGGACGTGGTGACGACGACGCACTCGCCGGCGTCGGTCGCGCGCGCCGCGGCCTCCGGCGGGACGCCGGCGACGTCGCCGGGGACCGGGGCGAGCGCCACGACCTCGCGTGCGTCGCCGGCCCAGGCGCCGGCCAGGTCCTCCAGCCGGAGGTCGCCCAGGGCCCCGGACGC
The DNA here is from genome assembly GCF_001647255.1 of Cellulosimicrobium sp. I38E. NCBI lineage: Bacteria > Bacillati > Actinomycetota > Actinomycetes > Micrococcales > Promicromonosporaceae > Cellulosimicrobium > Cellulosimicrobium sp. I38E. The sequence goes on along the minus strand of NZ_LUAZ01000027.1, from coordinate 4,080 downwards.
GACGTGCGGCTCGTCGTCGCGCTGCACCGCGCGGAGCAGGCGGGCCAGACCGTCGTCGTCGCCGAGGCGTACCGCGCGCAGCCAGAGCGCGAGGAGCGCGCTGCGGGGGAGGGCGCCGGCGCTCGAGGCGGAGCCGGGTCCGGGACCGGGACCGGAGGCGTCGTGCGGACCTTCGGACGAGTGTGAGACCACGACGGCCAACCTATAGGGTCGGTGACCATGAGCGCGGTTCTCGACCTGAAGGGCGTCACCGTCCGACGTCACCCCAAGACCATCCTCGATGCGGTGGACTGGCAGGTGAACGAGGGCGAGCGGTGGGTCGTGCTGGGCCGCAACGGCGCGGGCAAGACGACGCTCCTCCAGGTCGCGTCCGCGCGGATGCACCCCACGGCGGGCACCGCCGACATCCTCGGCGAGCGGCTGGGCCGCGTCGACGTCTTCGAGCTCCGGCCGCGCATCGGGCTCGCGTCCGCAGCGCTCGCGGAGCAGATCCCCGGCGACGAGACGGTGCGCGACGTCGTCCTGACGGCCGCGTACGGCGTCACGGGCCGCTGGCGCGAGGAGTACGAGGAGTTCGACGCGGAGCGCGCGAGCGACCTGCTCGCCGCGTTCGGCGTCGACCACCTGGCGGACCGCCTGTTCGGCACCCTCTCGGAGGGCGAGCGCAAGCGCACCCAGATCGCGCGCTCGCTCATGACCGACCCCGAGCTCCTGCTCCTCGACGAGCCGGCCGCGGGCCTGGACCTCGGCGGGCGCGAGGAGCTGGTCGGCGCGCTGTCCGAGCTCGCGGGCGACCCCGCGTCGCCCGTGCTCGTGCTCGTCACGCACCACGTCGAGGAGATCCCGCCGGGGTTCACGCACCTGCTCCTCCTCAAGGATGGGGTGGTGCACAGTGCCGGCCCGGTCGAGGAGGTTCTCACGGCCGAGAACCTCAGCGACGCGTTCGGCATGCCGCTCCTCGTCGCGCACGGTGGCGGGCGCTGGATGGCGCGCGCCGCGCGGGTGTGACGCACCCGTCGTCGACCAGGTACGTCGGGATGCGTGCACCGCGGGCGGAAATTCGGTAAAGTACACGTAAAGCGCGCACGTGGGAACGGGGGTCGAGATGGACTGGCTGTGGTGGGTCGGAGCGGCGCTGCTCCTCGGTCTCGTGGAGATCATCTCGCTCGACCTCGTGCTCATCATGCTGGCCGGCGGCTCGCTCGCCGCGGCGGGCGTGAACGCGGCCGGAGGGCCGCTCTGGCTCCAGATCGTCACGTTCGCGGTCGTGAGCGTCATCCTGCTGCTCACGCTGCGTCCGTGGCTGCTGCGGCACCTGCGCTCCAGGGTCCCGCTCACCGAGACGAACGTCGCCGCTCACGTCGGCCGGACGGCGCTCGCGGTCGACCGCGTGAGCGAGTTCGGCGGTCGCGTGAAGCTCGTCGGCGAGGTCTGGACCGCGCGGACCGAGCCGGACGCCCCCCAGATCCCCGTGGGGACGGAGGTGCGCGTCGTCCGGATCGACGGCGCGACGGCCGTCGTCGCGCCGCTGCCCGCGCAGCACCCGACCGGGTCGTGACCGACCGGCACGACCCGCACGCGCCGCCGGGCGACCGGTCGCGCCGACGACCAGGAGGTAGTCGATGAACGACCCCAGTCCCGGAACGATCCTCGCGTACGTCGTCCTCGCGCTGATCCTGATCTTCGTGATCGTCGCGCTCGTCAAGGCGGTGCGCATCGTGCCGCAGGCGGTCGCGATCATCGTCGAGCGCCTGGGCCGGTACTCGCGCACGCTCGAGCCGGGCCTGCACCTGCTGGTGCCGTTCATCGACCGCGTGCGCGCCTCGGTCGACCTGCGCGAGCAGGTCGTGTCGTTCCCGCCGCAGCCCGTGATCACGTCGGACAACCTCGTGGTCAGCATCGACACGGTGATCTACTTCCAGGTCACGGAGCCCAAGTCGGCGGTCTACGAGATCGCGAACTACATCACCGCGATCGAGCAGCTCACCGTCACGACGCTCCGCAACGTCATCGGCTCGATGGACCTCGAGCAGACGCTCACGAGCCGTGACCAGATCAACGGCCAGCTCCGCGGCGTCCTCGACGAGGCGACCGGTCGCTGGGGCATCCGTGTCAACCGCGTCGAGCTCAAGTCGATCGACCCGCCGCCCAGCGTGCAGGGCTCGATGGAGCAGCAGATGCGCGCCGAGCGTGACCGCCGAGCCGCCATCCTCACCGCCGAGGGCGTCAAGCAGTCGCAGATCCTCACGGCCGAGGGTGAGAAGCAGGCGGCGATCCTCCGGGCCGAGGGTGACGCGCAGTCGAAGATCCTCACCGCGGAGGGCGAGGCGCGCGCGATCCTCCAGGTGTTCGACGCCATCCACGAGGGCGACGCCGACCCCAAGCTGCTCGCGTACCAGTACCTCCAGATGCTCCCGCAGATCGCGAACGGCAGCGCCAGCAAGCTGTGGGTCGTGCCGACGGAGTTCACGGCCGCGCTCGGGTCCATCGCCAAGGGCTTCGGCGGCGTGCCGGGGATCGACGGCGGGGGCGTGCCGGGCGCGACGCCCGCCCAGGACGCGGAGGCGGCCGAGGCGAGCGCCGAGGCGCGCCGCGAGCGGGAGCGCGACCGCGTGAAGTTCGGCGTGCCGTCGCTCACCGACCCGTCGGAGGCGCTGGCGGAGGCGCGGCGGCAGGCCGAGGCGGCCACCGCCGACGCGACGAGCGCGGGGACGCGGTCCGGCCTCCCGTTCGACCCGCAGACGGAGCGCGGTCAGCACCCGGGCGGCTCCGGCGAGCACCGCGCGGGCCCGCCGGAGCCGGGTGCCGCGACGCCGCGCCCGCTGGGCGGAGCTTCGCAGTACGCGCCGCCCCCGCAGCCGATCGTGGAGGACGCTCCGGCGACGGACGAGCCGCCCGCCGACGAGCCGCCCGCGGGCGGACCGCCGTCGTTCCCGCCGCGCCACTGACGGACCGCAGCACCGACGGATCGCGGTACCGCGTCCGCGACCCGCAGTGCAGCCCGGCTGGGACGCACGACGCAGCCTCCGCACCCACCCGGGTGCGGGGGCTTCGTCGTGCGCGGCCAGTTCCGCAGCGCCCGGCCCTCCCGGTCCGTTGGACCCTGAGGGGCGCCACGCTCCCACAGGCCGCGAGCGGTTCGCCGTGAGCGGACGAGGTTGAGAGTGAGTGCTCACTCAGTTAGCGTCGAGGTCGTGGCACCGGTCTCCCTCCCGTCCGACGCACCGCCCGAGGCGGCGCCCGACGCGCCTTCCGAGGCAGCGCCCGGCGTGCCTGCCCCTGAGCGCACGCGCGCCCGTCCGCTGTCGCGCGAGGAGCGTCGCGACGCGATCGCAGCCGCGACGATCCCGTTGCTCGTCGAGCACGGCGCCGCCGTGACGACGCGCCAGATCGCCGACGCCGCGGGCGTCGCGGAGGGCACGCTGTTCCGCGCGTTCGCGGACAAGGACGAGATCCTGCACGCCGCCGTCGTGCGCTCGCTCGACCCGGCGCCCGCGGTCGCGGCGATCGGCCTGCTCCCGGACGACGACGGTCTGCGCCCGCTCGTGGTGAGCATCGTCGAGTTCCTGCTCGAGGCGCAGCGCGTCGGCATGCGGATCTTCGCCGCCGCGCACCAGGTGCTCGACCCGCACCGTCACTCCGCAGGGCGCGCGGCCGGCCCGAACGGGGACGCGGTGCCCGACCGCGCGACCGCGGACCGCGCCGAGGCGGTACGCCGCATGCGGGCCGGGGACGGCCCGGACGCCCGCCGGGCGGGCTTCGACGCGCGCGAGCGCTCCGCGCGCGAGATCGTCGGCGCGATCGAGCGCAAGCTCTCCGCTCACGGCGCGGAGCTGCGCGTAGAACCCGGGCTCGCGGCCCGCGCCGTGTTCTCCCTCGTCTTCGGAAACGCCTTGCCGCACCTCTCGGGCGGTGACAGGCTCGACGCCGTGCAGCTCGCCGACCTGATCCTGGGTGGCATCGGAGCGGACGTCACGACCGACCCCTCGCCCTGACGGGTCTCGCCACCGCGCCCCGCGGCAGCCCTCGCCCGGCTCCGTCCCCGGTCCGAGCCCCTGACGCACCTGGAGCGTCCACGGC